>QGUR01000466.1 GCA_003242205.1 Chloroflexota bacterium
CAACACGAGCAGCCCGACCGGCACAGCAAAGGCGATAATCAGCCCGTTTGTCCACCAGCCAAGCCCGGCGATCACGCCGAGCGCCAGCCAGCGCCACCACGAACGCGCTGCCCCATGTGTCACCTGATAGCCGAGTATGACAAGCACATTGCCGAAGACCAGCGTTTCGTTGTAACCGCCAAGCGTCGCCGTTGTGTAAAGCGCGACGACAACCGGCGGCACGGCCAACGTCAGGCCGGTTGTCAGAGCAACCAGTCGCCGGCCAGACAGAACCCACGCGGCAGCGAAGCCGGTTGCGACCACAAACAGATAGAGAACGGACTGGACGACACGGATCGTGCCTACGCCTTCGCCTAGCAACCGGAAGCCGATCGCAACCAGCCAGGCGTCGAGGCTGCCCATATAGGCCTGACCGTAAAAGAAAACCGGGCGCTCACCCTGCAAAATATGCCGCGCCATCAACGCGACAACCGCCTCATCGGAGTGAAACGACACCGAATCTGTCGCCAGCAATAGAATGCGCCCGATCAGTGCCACGAGCAGCACCAATCCGAGGAGACGCCATGGAAATCGCGCGGGTTCAATTGTGGTAGGCGCGGTGGAAGTAACGACGCGTTGTTCTCGAACTGCTCTCGCCGGAGCAGGTGAATTGAACGTCTGGGTCATAGACTTCGGTTTGACGCCGGAAACTCCGTCCTACTGTACGTCAGAACGACGGGATCGTTGGTTAAGGTGTGATGGAGGCCTGCGGGAAAGGCGCAGGTCTCAGCCGGTGATTATGCTGGTAAGGACGGTTTCCCAGACGCGCGCGAACGCACTGTCACCTGCCTGCGCCCGGCCCGCAGCATAGACTGGGACCGCATCTCCGGCCACGGCGTCAAACTCTCGAACCGCGCCGCCGGGAGCGCAATCCGCTCCAAGCGGCGGCGCGACGCGCGGCTCGACCGACAGAACGATCAGCGCGCAGTTATCCGGCGCGACAAAGGTGACGAACGGCGGCTCTCCCGCCGGCGACGTAATCACGCGCCAGCCATCCGGATAGCGCGCCCGGAACAGGCCGGCGTCATAGTAATCGCCGGTCACAACGACCGCCTGCCCCGTCGCATTCAGATCGGGCGTGGTCGTCTTTGCGGGCACGCACGCCGCCAGATAGGCCAGCAACGCCAGCCCGGCAAAGGCAACGCGCCATCTAGGGCGCTCGATTGGGCGCATCAGGGTTGTTCGCCATATTGCGCGACTCGGGGTCGCCGCAGGACACAAACCCGGCATAGCCTGCCACCCGCCACTCACCGGCCTCGTTCTGCTCCATGCGTTGGTAAATACAAACGCCGCTGAAGCCCTTTCCCTCGGCGTAGGTCGCAATCAGCTCGACATCATAAGCGCTGGCCTGGCCATCGCGCATGCTGTCGATCACCGGCGCGGCACGCCTGAAGACGACGCTCTGAAACGCGCCCCATTCATCGGGAATGTAGCTTTCGACGCACAGCGATACCCGGCCTTCAGGGCAGTTGTCGCGCACAAAAGCCTGCATGTCCTCATCCAGAAGCGCGACGGCCGTCTCATCATCCCCTCTGCCCGCCGCGTCGGCAAAGGCGACCGCTGCGGCAAAGGCGGGGTCGGTCTGCTGCGGCGTCAGCGCGGCGGTGAGCAGGATAAGCACAATGGCTGAAACGGCGATGACCAGCCCGCCGATCAGAATCTTTCTTTGTTTCATCGTCTGTGTGGTAACCATACTCCGCTAAAACCGCATGGAACGCGGCAGACCGCATGATACCACGACCGCAGGCGAATTTCCTGATGACACTGTACCCTGTAACGCCCGAGACGAGAATCAAATCGCTGCCTTACGTCGTGGCGTTAGTACCATCGTAAACGCCAAACTGTTACTTGCGTGTAATTATGAATCGCGTAAAACTAGACATGTTGCCATTACCAGGCGTGCTGCCGCTACCATTGGAGACATCAAGATGCGCGCAAACGGTTGGTGGGATAACGAAGAACGCACAATCGCCAGATACAAGCTGATGCCCGGTTGGGATTGGCAGGACCTTTGCCTGCTGCTCGACCAGACAGAGGCCATCGCCCGCAAGCAGCAAAGCGCGGTTCATTGCATCATCGATATGCAGGATGTCGAACCGGCGCCGATTGCACTGCAATTGTGTAACAGCACGCTGCAAGACGGGCGGCGCTTCGTGACCCGCGCGCGCGAAGTGAACTTCGCGATTGCCGTTATCGGCGCGTCGCTGCTGATCAAGACTCTCTACAGCCGGTTCGAGATTGCCTATACTGACGGCGCAGCCAGACTGCATTTCGTCAGCAGTCTCGAACAGGCCCGTGTTTTGCTGTCGAAATATCAGGGATTTGGCGCGGGCATCGCTGTCACGGCATCGGCCTGACGCGCGGCTTCAAGCGTGATTCGCAGCCCTTGCGCTCCCACGCCGGGGCCGAAATCCCGTCTCGGATCGAGATGCCAGCGGCCGGTCGCCATGTTGGTCACGATGCAGACGGACGCATAGGCCAGCCCTAGTTCAGCCGCCAGCCAGATTTCCGGCGCGAGGGTCATGCCGACGACTGCCGCACCGCCCCAGCCAAAGAGCGCGATTTCCGCCGCCGTTTCC
>QGUR01000157.1 GCA_003242205.1 Chloroflexota bacterium
TTGGTGGGGCTGTGTTTTGTCGGTGTGGCCCTTGTTTCGGTTTGCCCGGCAGGCAAAGCGCTTTGGCCGGATATGATCTGGCTCGACCGGCGCGCTGAAGCCGAAAGCCGGTGGCTGCAAAGCCTGCCGCGCGCAGGCGAACTGGTCGATCTGGTCGCCAACCCGCTTGACGCCGCTTACATCACGCCCAAGCTGCTGTGGCTCAGGAACCGGCGTCCGGCGGTCTATGACGAGGCGAGCTGCTTCCTGACGGCTTCGGGCTACATCGTCGCCGCGCTGACGGGCGAATTTACCTGCGATCTTACGCAGGCTTACGGCTACCACTTTTTCGACATCCGTCGCGAACGCTGGGACGAAGCGGCGGCGCGGGAGATCGGCATCGACCTCGATAAAATGCCGCGCCTTGTTCGCTGCACCGACGTTGTCGGTCAGGTGACGAAAACGGCTGCTGACGAAACGGGCATACCGGTCGGAACGCCTGTCATTGCCGGGTGTCTCGATGCGGCAGCGGGCGCGCTGGGCGCGGGCGTGACGGGAGTTGGCAAGACCAACGATCAGGGCGGGCAGGCAGGCGGCGTCGCCGTGAGCATGGATCGCGTTGTGGTCGAGCCGCGGTTGATCTTCTCCCATCATGTCGTGCCGGGACAGTATCTGTTGCAGGCCGGGACGGTTGGCGGCGGTTCGCTTGGCTGGTTTCGCGATGTCCTTGGTCAGCCCGAAGTCGTCGCTGCGCGCTTGCTGGCGGACAGCCCGTTTGAGTGGTACAGCCGGCAGGCTGCGCTGGCCCCGCCCGGCGCGAACGGCCTGCTGTTTCTCCCCTACATGGCGGGTGAACGCACGCCGCTCTGGAATAGCCGCGCGCGCGGCGTCTTCTTCGGGCTGTCGTATGCCACCACGCGCGCCGATATCCTGCGGGCGATCATGGAAGGCTGTGTTTTCGCCGTGTATGACAATGTTCGCCTTGCCGAGTCTCACGGCGTCTCAATCGACGAATACCTCGGTTCGGGCGGGGCGACGGCCAGCGCGGTCTGGTGTCAGATCAAAGCCGATATTTACGGCAAGCCCTACGTCGTAGCCCGCCGGCAGGATGGCGGCGAAGGCGGGCATCTGCTTGGGCTATACGCCCTGACCGCCTATGGCGTTGGGCTGGAGGACGACATCGGCGCGTGTGTCGAGCGCCTGTTGCCCCGGCGCACGGTTTACGAACCCTCACCGGAACGTCACGCTATTTATCAAAACTATTTCAGCATCTATCGTGACGTTTCACGCCATCTTTTGGACGACTTTGACCGGCTCGCGGCGGTGACACAGGCCCACCGGCAATCATCCTCCGCGCTCTGACGAATGGATGTGTTGATGAAAGCGGCAATTCTCGAAGACAAGGGACGGCTGACTTACCGCGACCTGCCGGCGCCGGTCCCCGGTCCCGGTAATGTTCTGCTCAGGGTGAAGGCGACGTCGATTTGCGGATCGGACATTCTGCGCTTCGCGAAAGGGCATCGTTTGTACCCGCTCATTCTCGGCCACGAATGCGCCGGGATCATCGAGTCTGTGGGCGAGGGGGTGAGTGACGAACTGGTTGGGCGTCGCGCCGCGCTGATCCCGCTGATTCCCTGCTTTCAGTGCGACCAGTGCGAGCGCGGGCTGTATTCGGCCTGCCGCAGTTATTCCTTTATCGGTTCGCGGCAGCACGGCGGGTTTGCCGAATTTCTGGAACTTCCCGCGCGCAATGCGCTGCTTGTGCCGGACGATATGCCGTTTGAGCACGCAGCGCTGATCGAGCCGTCGACGGTGGCGCGGCATATCCTCGATCTGGGCGATTTCAGGGCGGGGCAGTCGGCGCTTGTGCTGGGCGCAGGCTCCATTGGCCTGATGACGGTCCAGTGGCTGCGGATTCTCGGCGCTTCGCAAATCATCTGTACCGATCTGGTTGAGGAAAACCTGCAAGCGGCGCGCGAGCTGGGCGCACACGTGACGCTGAATGCGCGGGATGTTGACGTACCGGGCGAGGTGCTGAAACTGACAGGTGACGGCGTCGATCTGGCGGTGGAGGCGGCAGGCGCGCCACAGACGCTGATGCAAGCGGTTCATGCGACCCGCCCGCGCGGCACAATCGTCTGCGGCGGCAATCAGCCTCTCGATGCCAGTCTGCCGATGACGTTAATCGAGGATTTGATGCGCCGGGAACTGCGGCTGATGGGCTGCTTCATGTCATATTCTGCGCCGTTTCCCGGCCACGAATGGACGGAAAGCGTCGAGAAAATCCAATCCGGCGAGTTGAACATGCAGGCTATGATCTCGCATCGCTGCCCGTTGTCCGATGCGCCGCGCGTGTTCGCCGATATCGCCGCGCATCGTCTCGCGCATCGCAAAATTATCCTGTTACCCGACGGCCGGCAGGCTGACGCCTGATGGGCGGTTTTCTTCTTGGTTGAAAGGCAAGGAAATGATTCGCACAAAGCTGACACACCCCGGCATTCTTGGCACGCTCGGCATGCTCGGTCATGGCAGTAGAGTCTTGATCGCCGACGGCAACTTCCCGTTTGCCACGCACACCAACCCCTCCGCCTTTCGTGTCTATCTGAATTTGCGGCGAGGACTGGTCACGGTGACCGACGTGCTCGAAACGCTCGTCGACACGATCCCGATCGAGGCCGCGCACGTGATGCAGCCCGACGATGGCGTCGAGCCTGAAATCTTCAGCGAGTTCCGCGCGCTGCTGCCGGGTATCGAGCTGCAACCTGTCGGGCGCTTCGACTTCTACGATATTAGCGGCCTGCCGGACGTCGGATTGGTGATCGCGACCGGCGAAGCGCGCGTTTACGCCAATCTCTTGCTGACAATCGGCGTGGTGACCTAGTCACATTTGTTACCTGTTGGTGCACGATTTACGGGCGGCGAGGGTATATTTGACACGCTTGTGGTCGCATGCTATGTTATGCATAACATGTTACCGTTACCAGCCGCCTTTTAGCGGATACGTGAGCAGGCGGCTGGCGCGCGAACCCATGTGGGGCTGCCGCCGTAGAACGCTTTATAATAGTTGAGTGTCATTTATTCCCGGTTGCCGAGGGGAAATTCATGACCGACGTACTAGTCTTAATGGAAGGTATTGAAAAATCGTTTCCCGGCGTTCACGCGCTGTCCCAGTGCCAGTTTGAGCTTCGGGCTGGCGAAGTTCACGCGCTCGTGGGCGAAAACGGGGCCGGCAAGTCGACACTGATGAAAATTTTAGCCGGCGTTTACAGCAAGGATGCCGGGCGCATCTTCTACCGGGGGCGCGAAGTCGATATTCCCAATCCACGCGCTGCCCAGCTCCTCGGCATCAGCATGATCCATCAGGAACTGAACCTGATGCCACACCTGACGGTGGCACAGAATATCTTTATTGGCCGCGAGCCGCGGCAGCGCATTCCCTTTGTTCTGGACGACAAGCGAATCAACGAGCAGACCCGCGCATTGCTCGACCGCCTGCACCTGAAGCTCGATCCCAGAACCAAGGTGGCCGATCTGACGGTGGCGAAACAGCAGATGGTCGAGATTGCCAAGGCGCTGTCGTTCAACTCGGAAGTGCTCATCATGGATGAGCCGACCGCCGCGCTAACTGAGGCGGAAATCGCCGAATTGTTCCGCATCATCCGCCAGTTGCGCGAGAACGGCGTCGGCATTGTCTATATCAGCCACCGGCTTGATGAACTGAAGCAAATTTCGGATCGCGTCACGGTCATGCGTGACGGTCGCTATATCGACACCGTGGAGACGGCGCAGACGACCGCTGATCAGATCATCAAGATGATGGTCGGGCGGACCATTTACGAGGTTATGCCCGAACTGCGCGACGAGCCCTACAGCGAAACCGTGCTGCGGGTGAGTAACCTTAATCGCGGCCGTACGCTCAAAAACGTGAGCTTTGAACTGAAACGCGGTGAAATTCTGGGGTTTGCCGGCCTTATGGGCGCGGGGCGAACGGAAGTCGCGCGCGCGATCTTCGGCGCCGATCCGGTTGACTCGATGGATATGTGGGTCATGGGCCGGAAGGTGCAAATTTCAAGCCCGGCGGACGCGGTGGCGCATGGCATCGGCTATCTCTCCGAGGACCGGAAGCGCTACGGGCTGACCTTGAGCATGGACGTTGAGGACAATGTCGTGCTGGGGTCGATGAAACGCTTTTTAAACGCGCTCGGCATCATCAAACGGTCGGACACGCGCGTCACCGTCGAAGAATATGTCAAATCGCTGGCTATCCGCACGCCCAGCATTCACCAGCAGGTCAAGAACCTGTCCGGTGGCAACCAGCAGAAGGTCGTCATCGCCAAATGGCTGACTGCGAACACGGATATTCTGATTTTTGATGAACCTACACGTGGTATCGACGTCGGCGCGAAAAGCGAGATCTATAAACTGCTGAACGAGCTGGCCCGAAACGGCAAGTCGATCATCATGATCTCGTCGGAACTACCGGAAATCCTGCGCATGAGCCATCGCATCATCGTTATGTGCGAGGGGCGCATAACCGGCGAGTTGACGGCCGCTGAGGCGACACAGGAAAAGATCATGCGGCTGGCCACGCAGCGCGAGGATACAACGACGTCTCCAACCGAACCCGTTTATGCCTAGTATAATCGAGAATGGTTAATTATGGCTGTTGATATCACCACTTCCGTACCGCAAAAAAGCTCACTCGCCGGGTCGCTCCTGCGGGGCAATGCCGCACAGCGCATTCTAGCGTTCGCGGCGCTGATCATTCTGTTCGTCGTGTTCTCGCTGGCTTCGCCGAATTTTCTGCAATTCAACAATATCATCGGCATTTTGCTGGCCACGGCGGTGAATGGCGTGCTCGCGTTGGGCGTGACGTTCGTTATCACGACCGGCGGCATTGATCTGTCTATCGGCACGGTGATGTCGTTCTCGGCGGTGATGACGGCGGTCTTTATCACCTTCTGGGGCTTGCCGACGCCGGTTGGCATCCTCGGCGGCATCCTGACCGGGGCTGTCGCCGGGTTTCTGAACGGCCTTGTGATCGCCAAGCTCAGGATCCCACCGTTTATCGCAACGCTGGGGGTCATGTATGTCGCCAAAGGGTTGGCGCTGATTATCTCCGGTCTGCGGCCGATCTATTTCAACGACGCGCCGGATTTCCGCCCGGTTGCGATGGGGTCGGTGATCGGCGCGATTGTGCCGGGTCTGGAAATACCGAACGCCGTACTCATCCTGTTCGGCGCGGCGGCGATTGCCGGTTTCATCCTCAACCGCACCGTCCTCGGCCGCTATACCTTTGCGCTCGGCAGCAATGAAGAAGCGACGCGGCTTTCCGGTGTCAATGTCGACCGTTGGAAGATCGCCATCTATACGCTGTGCGGTTTGTTCTCAGGACTGGGCGGCGTGCTGATGGCCGCGCGTCTGAATTCCGCTCAACCTGCGCTCGGTCAGGGCTATGAACTGGACGCGATTGCGGCGGTCGTCATCGGCGGCACGTCGTTGGCCGGCGGGGAAGGCACGATCCTCGGAACCATCATCGGCGCGTTTGTGATGAGCGTGCTGGTGAACGGCCTTCGTATTCTGTCGGTTCCGCAGGAGTGGCAGACGGTCGTCACGGGCGCGATCATCATCGTGGCCGTCTATATCGACATCATTCGCCGGCGCAGGTAGACCACAGTTCGTGAAGTCATTGGCATAGGTTAAGCGCTCCATTCCGGGGCTTAACATGGCGATTCTGGACATACCGAAAGGAGGTTGCACAAGCGCATCCACGACGGGTTTGGCTACATCCTGACGACCGCGTGGAGGCGTCTACGAGACAACAAAGCAGGTAATTAGACAGTGCCGTCAGGTGGTTTATTCATAAAAGGGAGAATGCAATGAAAATCTCGCAACTGACCCTGCGACTGCTACTGGCCGGCGCGCTGGTTCTGGGCGCTGTTCCTATGGTGGCGCAAGACGCAGAGCCTGAGGCCACACCTGAGGCGACCGAAGTGCCGATTCCGCCGCGTGGCGAATTCTGCACCGAGGAAGTCCGCCAGCAGATGCAGGAGCAGGAAGTCTACATCCCGCTTATTTCCAAAGGCTTCCAGCATCAGTTCTGGCAGGCTGTCCGTCTGGGCGCGGAGCAGGCCGCTGAAGACTGTGGCGTTGAAATTACGTTTGAAGGTCCCGAAACCGAATCGATGGTTGACCGCCAGATCGAGATGCTCCAGACCGCGCTTGACCGTGGCCCGGATGCAATCGCCTTTGCCGCGCTGGACAGCCAGGCCGCCGTGCCGCTGCTGGAGCGCGCTGCCGCCGAGGGTATTCCCGTAATCGGCTTTGACTCCGGCGTTGAGAGCGACATCCCTGTGACCACGGCCGCGACCGATAACGTCGCCGCTGCGGCGCTCGCCGCCGACATGATGGCGGAGGCTATCGGTGGTGCCGGTCAGGTGGCGGTGATCGCTCACGACCAGACCAGCCGCACCGGTATCGACCGCGTTGAAGGCTTTGTCAACCGGATCGAGGAAGCCTATCCTGACATCGAGATCGTCGACATCCAGTACGGCGGTGGCGACCACCTGCGTTCGACCGACCTGGCCAAGGCGATCATTCTGGCCCACCCGGACCTCAAGGGCTTCTTCGGCGCGAACGAAGGCTCCGCGATTGGCGTGCTGAACGCCGTCACTGAGCTGGGCATGGAAGGCAAGATCGTCATCATCGGTTATGACTCCGGCACGCAGCAGTTGGAGGCGATCCGCAGCGGTGTGATGGCCGGCGCAATCACGCAGGACCCGATTGGCATCGGCTACCGCGCGGTTGAGGCGGCTGTGATGGCGCTGCTGGGCGAGGAACTGCCCGAAACCATCGACACCGGCTTCCACTACTTCACCGCCGAGAACATGGACTCCGAGGAAATCGCGCCGCTGCTGTACGAATAAGCGCGCGTATTCCAAAAACAAAAAGGGGCTGCCACTTCTGGCAGCCCCTTTTCTTTTCACCGGCGGCAGGGTGGGAAGGAGCGAAGCCGCGCGCTTCCGGTTAGTACTGCCGCTCGACATCGAGCAGATTGAGCAGTGGTTCGCCCGCCAGATAGCGGCGCAGGTTCTCGATAAACAGATCGGTCAGCTTGCGATTTTCGCTTGCCGCCGTGCTGGCTGAATGCGGGCTGATAATGACGTTGGGCAGCGACCACAACGGATCATCAGGCGGCAGCGGTTCGACTTCAAACACGTCAAGCGCCGCGCCGCGCAGGCGGCCATTTTGCAGCGCTCTGGTCAGCGCCGCCTGATCGACCACAGCGCCGCGGGCGATATTGATCAGCACCGCGTTCTGTGGCAGTAGCGCCAGTTCTTCCTCACCAATCATGCGCTCGGTTTCATGGGTGTGCGGCGTCGCCAGAACGAGGTAATCGGTATGTTCCAGCAAGGGGCGCAGGTCGCCCGGCGCGTAGAGCGCGTCGATGCCTTCGACCGTTTGCGATGGATCGCGCCGGGAACCGATTACGCGCATATCGAAGCATTTCGCAAGCCGCGCGACTTCACGCCCGATCTTTCCCAGACCGATGATGGACACCGTTTTGCCGGGAAGCTCTCCTGTTGTGTAGCGTTGCCAGTGACGCGCTTCCTTCTCGCGCTGCAGGTATTCAAAGTTCTTCTCAAAGAAGAGCATCGCAAAGATGACAAACTCGGCAAGCGGGCGGGCATGGACGCCGCTGGCGGTCGTGAACAGCCAGTTGGTGCGCTCGGCATACTTCATGCGTTCGACAAACTTGCCGATGCCCGCGCTGGTGGCCTGAATCCACTTGAGATTCGGCGCGAGGTCGGGCAAATCTTCGCGGTGCGAGTAGTCGAAGTCGAACAGGATATCGGCCTGAGCAAGCAGCGACCGCCATTCCTGTTCCTGTTCCGGCGTGCGGTTGGGCATCGACGTGTGATCGGCCACGTAGCGCGGCTGCCCCAGCAGGTCGGGACGGTAGATGACGCGCACCTGTGGAAACGCCGCCTCGATTTCCGCGACGTATTCCGGCTCAAGATAGGACGCGATGAGAACGGTTGTCATGGTGACTTCTTTCAGGCAGGCTCGACGCGGTAGAGGAACGCCAGCAGCAATTGGAGAGTCGATTCAAGGTCTTCGGTATGTACGGTCTCGAATGGGCTGTGTGTGTAGCGGGCCGGCACGACCAGCGCTGCCGCCGCGACGCCTGAGCGAATGAGCGCGCCTGCATCGGTGCCATAGAGGCTATAGGCAGCGTGCTGCAGCGGGAGGCCCGCTTCTGTCGCGGTATCCACAATCCGGTTATTCAGGTCATAGCTGTACGAATACAGGTCTTTATGGATGAGGGCCGGCCCATAGCCGAGGCGGGTGGATATATCCCGCGGGTCAACGTTTGGCACATCGCCCGACAGGCCGGTGTCGAGGGCAATGGCGTAATCGCAGTCGAGGCCGAGATTGGCCGACTGCGCGCCGATCAGCCCCGCTTCTTCCTGAACGGTTGAAACCAAATACAGATCGTAGGCCAGCCGCGAGCGGTCGAGGCGGCGCAGCAGTTCGTCCATCAGCGCCAGCGCTACGCGGTTGTCCATGGCCTTGCCGGTGATCAGCTTGCCGTTCTGTGTGATGGGCGGGTTCCAGACAACCCGCGAGCCGATTTCGATTCCGGCAGCCCGGACTTCCTCGGCGCTGGACATGAAGACGTCAACCCAGATGTCATTCCAGTCGAGGGCGGTTTTCTGGCGCTGCTCGTTGGTCAGGATATGCCCGGTGAGGGTGGCAAAAACGCCGGGGACCTGCGCTTTACGCCCCAACACCAGCGCCCGCTGGCCCAGCGGCGTGAAATAGGAGCCGCGCAGATCGGGCTTCATGCGGTCGTCGCGCTGTCCCGACGTCAGGAACAGGAAGCCATCGGGCGAAATGTATTTGACGGTGAAGCCGATTTCGTCGCCATGGCCGATGAGCATGAGCTTCTTGCCGTTCCCGCCAACGTGGGCGACGAGATTGCCGACTCGAGTCAGTTCAACCGATTCGACCAGCGGCCGCCAGCGTTCGGCTAGTGGGACATGGATCAGGTCTTCCCGGCCACCCGGCGCGGGAATTTCACAAAACTGTTTCAGTGTCTCGAACATATCAGAGCCTTAAACGAGGATCGAGAATATCGCGCAGGCCATCGCCCATCAGGTTAATGGCCATCACCGTGATCATAATAGCGAGGCCGGGAAAAGTCGTCACCCACCACGCCTGGCGCAGATAGAGGCGCCCTTCGCTGAGCATGATGCCCCATTCCGGCGTTGGCGGCTGTGCGCCCAGACCCAGAAAGCTGAGCGCCGCGCCGGAGATGATCGCCCCGGCGACGCCGTTGGTCGCAACCACGATCAGCGGCGCGATGATGTTGGGTAGGATATGAACAGCCATGATCCGCCCCGTTGGCGCGCCGATGGCCTGAGCAGCGGCGACATAATCAATTGACTTGACCGAGAGTGTGTTGCCCCGGGCCATGCGCGCATAAACGGGGATCGAAGAAATGCCGACGGCGATCATGACGTTGGTCAGGTCCCGGCCCAGAATGGCGACGATCACCAGCGCCAGCAGAATGCCGGGAAACGCCAGCATGACGTCAATCAGCCGCATGATGACCGAGTCGATCCAGCCGCCATAGAACCCGGCGATAATGCCGAGCGTCACGCCAATGGTGGCCGCCAGAGTCACGGAAATGATACCAACCTGAAGCGAAAGCCGCGCGCCATAAGCGACGCGCGTGAACACGTCGCGTCCAAAGTCGTCTGTGCCGAAGATGTGTTCGGCATCAGGAGGGCGCAGGCGCAATTGCGGCGTGATCTGCACCGGGTCATAGGTGGTGATGACCGGCGCGAAGATCGCCAGCAGAACCATGATGGCCAGTACAATGGTGCCGACAAGGACATTCAGGCTGCGGCCAAAACGCAGCAGCAGGCGTCGTGATGGGCTGTGTCTGGCGGCGGATGCGGGCAGATTGAGGCGTACGGTGTCAGTCATATTTGATACGCGGGTCGACATAAACGTACAGAACGTCAATTGCAATGTTGATAAACACGTACGCTAGCGCAACAAACAGCGTTGTGCCTTGTACCAGAGTAAAGTCCTTGTTCAGAATGGCTTCGACATACATCCGCCCCAGCCCCAGCCGTGCGAAGATCGTTTCCGTCAGCACCGCGCCGCTTAGCAACTGGCCGAACGTCAGCCCCAGAATCGTGATCACCGGAATCAGCGCGTTGCGGAGTGTATGCCTGAAGATAATCCGGCGCTGGTGCAGCCCTTTGCTCCGCGCCGTCAGGATGTAATCCTGGCTCAACACCTCCAGCATTGATGAGCGCACCAGTCGTGCAAG
>QGUR01000467.1 GCA_003242205.1 Chloroflexota bacterium
TTTGTAATGTCTCACAGCCCCCGCGGAGTTCACCCCCCCGTTTTGATCGGCGGGTACGGGTGGTCGATCGGGCCGGGGTCGAACAGCGGGCAGGGTGGCGGCAACCCGAACGCAGGGCCGGGCAACAACTCCGGCTCACCGCCGGGGTCGAACAGCGGGCAGGGTGGCGGCAACCCGAACGCCGGACCGGGTAACAACTCTGGCTCGTCGCCGGGGGCGAATAGCGGGCAGGGTGGCGGCAACCCGAACGCAGGGCCGGGCAACAACTCCGGTTCGCCGCCGGGGTCCAACAGCGGACAAGGCGGCGGCAACCCGAACGCAGGGCCGGGCAACAACTCCGGCTCACCACCGGGATCGAACAGCGGGCAGGGTGGCGGCAACCCGAACGCTGGATCGGGCAACAACTCCGGCTTGCCGCCGGGGTCCAACAGCGGACAAGGGAATAGCGGCAACCCGAACGCAGGGCCGGGCAACAACTCCGGCTCACCGCCGGGATCGAACAGCGGGCAGGGTGGCGGCAACCCGAACGCCGGGCCGGGCAATAACTCCGGCTCGCCGCCGGGGTCCAACAGCGGACAAGGCGGCGGCAAAGGGCAAGGTGGCAACGGCAACACATAGCGTGTTGCTCGCCCGGCCATTGTCCTCTGGCAGATGCCGAGGGCGGCGAAAACTGTACGGAGAGACAGGTCTGTTCGCGCGGCAACTCTGTTATGTTGTCGTTGTTGTCCGGCGATCAACTGGCGGAGCGAACCATGCCTCTCTACATTTGTGCCACCTGCGGAACTCAGTATTCCGAAAGCGCCGAACCGCCCGCAGCCTGTATGATCTGCGAAGATGAACGCCAGTATATCGGCCCGAACGGCCAGCAGTGGACGACGCTGGAGGCGGTTCAGGCCGGTCATCGTGCCGTCATTCAGGAAGAAGAACCCGGCCTTACCGGCATCGGCGCTGAACCGAGATTTGCCATTGGCCAGCGCGCGCTGCTGATCGAGCGGCCAGAGGGCAACATCCTCTGGGAGTGCATGACGCTCATCAACGACGAGATCGTTCGGGAGATCAACCGGCGCGGCGGGCTGAAGGCGATTGCCATTTCGCATCCCCATTATTACAGCACGATGGTCGAATGGAGCCACGCCTTTGGCGGCGTTCCGGTCTATTTACACGAGGCAGACCGCAAGTGGGTGGCGCGGCCTGATCCGGCGTTGGTTTTCTGGAGCGGCGATACGCTGGCGTTGGGGGATGATGTCACGCTGATCCACTGTGGCGGGCACTTTCCCGGCAGCAGCGTGCTCCACTGGTCGCGCGGCGCGGAGGGGCGCGGCGTGCTGCTGACCGGCGACACGATCAACGTGGTACAGGACCGGCGCTGGGTGAGCTTCATGTACAGCTATCCGAACCAGATTCCGCTGCCCGCGTGGGCCGTTCGCCGCATCGTTTCCGCAGTGGAGCCGTTTGCCTTCGACCGTGTGTATTCAGCCTGGTTTGGCACGGTTGTCGCCAGAGATGCCAAAGCGGCGGTCGAACGCTCCGCCGCTCGGTATATCAGTGCCATCAGCGCGCCCCCGCCGGAGGGATGAGGAGGTGACAGGTTAAGGGTGCAGGTCGCTAGCCGGCGTCTGCCCCCTTGTCGCCATCCCGGTTATCATTGCCAATTTCATTACCGGTTCTGCCCAAGCAAAAACGTTTTCGCAATCGTGCGCTGGGCGTGGAACTCCAGGTCAACTTTTGGAATCGAACTGCTGATCAGCGGCGTGACGAACTGTACCGACGCGGTCACGCGGATGCGTAACAGATCGCCGGACTCGAAATCGTTATCGGTGAGGGGCGTGCCGTCGTCTTTCTCACAGTTTTCGTAAATTACGGTCGGGTTATCCTCTTTTATGTATTCAATCATAACGGTGATGGCATTGGCAAAAAGCGCCTGCCGCGCGCGCCTTTCAATTTCGTCGCATTGCAGGTATGGACGCGGTTCGGAATCGCCGTAGAGCGTGGCAAAGCGCGCGGCGTCCCGAAGCGCGTTTGAGGTCGAGGCATAGGCGATCATCACGCGCCCAAAGTCGAAAATGCCCATGACGATGAGCATGAGAACGGGCATGATGAGCGCAAACTCGACCAGCCCCTGTCCCCGTGTTCCGTTCCGGTGTGACCGCGATGTTGGATTTCTCATTAGACGACCGTGCCTACCGCGAATACAGACAGGGTAATAGGCTGCCCGCGCGTGATCGCGCTGATAACGGGGGTGAGCACCTGAAACTCGGTTTCAATCGTCACCCTGACCAGCATGCCCGACTGCACTTCGTTGGGAATGGTCTGACTCCATGTGCCATCGCCGGGATTTCTGTACTCGTAAGTGAAGCCGGCGGTCGACCAGTCAACGTTTGCGCCGCCGGAATGCAGCGCGCGGTATTTGGCGTTCTTTGGGTCGCTACAGTCATCCCCCGACGATGCATCCGGGCAATACGGGTTAAGTGACAGATAGAGCGCCGCTTCGCCCGCCGCGTCTTCCAGCGCCAGATTCAGGAAATAGACACGTCCAAGGTCGAGGATGCCCATGACGATCAGCGTCAGGATAACGAAGCCGATACTCATTTCGACCAGACTCTGGCCGCGTTCTGC
>QGUR01000158.1 GCA_003242205.1 Chloroflexota bacterium
TGCCGACTTCTGGGAGCCACGCCCCGCGCGCCAGCCCATTTTACCCCCCGCCGTTTCCAGGCCGGCCAACAGCGCCGTTTTCCCCGCGATGTCGATGGGATGGATGCGCCCGGGCGGCACGGCGGCAGGCCCCAGCCGCGTCCGCCGCAGGTGCGGGGCCATCAGTAGCAGCGGCCCGTAGCTGGGCTGGAACGGCGCGTCGCAGTAGACGGTGACGGCATCGAACGCATAGGCGTCCGCCAGCTTCGCCAGCGCGATGTATTCCGCCGGCGTTTTATCGGTTTGAAAAGCGATGCTGAACTGCTGTGGCTGGTCGTTCACCGCCTATCCTTTGCGGTAGCGTTCGAGCAGGCGCTTCGGCAGCTTGCAGATCATGGTGTAGTCAGGATCGTAGACGTTGCCGACCTCGTATTCGACCACCAGCCCCATGAGATAACTCGCGCTCATCGGATCAAGCCCGTAGTCCTGCTCCAGCCAGCGCACCATCTCGGTTGTCGCGTGTTGCAACGCCTGATCGAGCGGGCGGGCATTGCCGACGGTGAAGATGTAGTTCTCGTTTTCGCCGCGCGGCCAGTTGGCTGCTTTGCCCTTCAACACGCGCAGCGTAAACTGCACCTCCGCCGAAATTTCGATGCCGGTCCCGGCGATTTCGCCATCGCCCTGCAGCGCGTGAACGTCGCCTATGTAGAACAGCGCGCCCGGCGCGAACACCGGAAAGTAGGCCGTCACGCCTTCACGGAAACCACGATAGTCCATGTTGCCGCCGTGTTCGGCGCAGGTGTAGGTCGAAATGGCCTGATCGCGGCTGGCGGCCACGCCGAAACAGCCGATCATCGGCGCGATGGGCAGCTCAAGATCGCCCAGCGCCGTTTCGCGCGCCAGCCGGGCGACCCTTCGTTGCAGGTCGACGCGCCATTCCGCCAGCCCGCTTTCCCATGGCATGACGCGCACGTATTCGGGATCGAGCACGTTCGCGGCCAGACCGTGTGCCGTATAGCCGGTTTCCCGGTTCGGCTCGATGCGCTCCAGCGTGACCGCCAGCGTGTCGCCTGGGGCCGCGCCTTCGACGTAGAACGGGCCGGTCATCGGGTTGCCGCGCGGCGCTGCCGCGTTCAGGTTGGCGTCCAGCCCGAAGGCATCGACCGTAGTGGTGATCACGGTATCGCCATCGGCGACGCGCAGCGCCGCCGGGTGCGTTCCCATGGAGGTGTAATAGGTCGTGGGGGTGAAATGATGTGTGGGCATGTCGTTGCTCTCGCTGGCCGGTAAGGAATCCGCCTCGATTTTGCCGCCAAAGCGCCGGAGACGCCAAGCGGAACCTCGTGGCTCGCCTTGCGGTCTTTCATCTCATGACGGTTGTGGTGGATCTTTCGTTACGCGATGCACCTTAACCGCCCTCAGCTTTTGCTGTATACTGCCCCCTGATTTATATCGTGGAGAAACACATTGGACTCCATGCAATTCGTGCCTATTCTGGTGTTCGGGTTTGCGGCGTCGCTCGGCCTCACGCCGCTCTCGCGCCAGATAGCCATGCGCCTCGGTGTTGTTGACAAGCCCAGCCAGCGCAAAATTCACCTCGATAACAAACCGTTGATGGGCGGGCTGGCGATTTACGTCGCTTTCACGCTGTCGTTGTTGTTGTTCAGCCCTCCCGCGCATCTGGTGCAGTTTGGCGCGCTGCTGGCGGGCGCGGCGTTACTCGCGCTGGTGGGCCTGCTCGATGATCGTTACAACCTCGGCATCCGCATCCGGCTGGTGGTGCAGGTGGTCGCCGCTCTGACGGTGATCGCGGCGGGCATTCACATCAGCCTGTTCAAAACGTCGTGGCTCGACTACCCGCTGACGGTGCTCTGGATCGTCACGCTCACCAACGCTGTCAATTTCCTCGACAATATGGATGGCCTTACCGCCGGCCTGTCGGCGATCGCGGCGGCTTTTTTCATGGCCATCGCCTATACCGAAGGGCTAACGCTGGTGAGCAGTCTGGCGGCGGCGGTGCTGGGCAGCGCGGTCGGTTTCCTCGTCTATAATTTCAATCCGGCGAGCACGTTCATGGGCGATATGGGCGCGCTTGTGCTCGGCTTTGTGCTGGCGATCCTCGGCATTAAACTGGAGTTTGGCGAGCAGCCACTGGGCGTGACCTGGATGGTGCCGTTGCTCGTGCTCGCTTTACCGCTGTTCGATATCTGTCTGGTGGTGGTCACGCGCATCGCCGAAGGGCGGTCGCCGGGCGAGGCGGGCAAGGATCATACTTCGCACCGGCTGATGAGTCTGGGCCTGAGCCAGCGTCAAACGCTGCTGGTGCTTTATGGCGCGTGTGTATTTTTCGGGGCGCTTGGCTACATCGTCAGCGTGGCCCCAACCGGAATCGCCTTTCGCGTTGGTGTGGCAGGGCTGGTCCTGCTGGCGGTGCTCTATGCGGTGATGATGGCGATCCGGCGCAAATATCAGTTAGGACATTAACGGCTGCGCGCTTATTGAACAGGTGGTCATGCATGGCTGAAACGTACGTCGTTACCGGCGGAGCCGGTTTTATCGGGTCTCACATTGCCGAACGCCTGCTCCGCGAAGGACACACCGTTCGCATTGTCGACAATTTCTCCAGCGGCAAGGAAGAGAATATCGCCCATCTTTCCGGCGACCTCGAGGTCTTTCGTGCCAGCATCACCGACCGCGAAGCGCTCGACCGCGCCTTTGCCGGGGCCGATTATGTCTTTCATCAGGCGGCGCTGCCTTCCGTCCCGCGCAGCATCGCCGATCCGATCAGCACCAACGAGGCCAACGTTACCGGCACGCTGATGGTGCTGCTGGCGGCGCGCGACGCGGGCGTCAAGCGCGTGATCTATGCCGCGTCGTCGTCGGCCTATGGCGATATCGAAGGCGATTTCAAACGCGAGGACATGCCGCCAAAGCCGATGTCGCCCTATGGTGTCTCCAAGCTGGCGGGGGAATATTATTGTCAGGCGTTCACCGAGGTCTACGGGCTTGAAACCGTCTGCCTGCGCTATTTCAACGTCTTCGGCCCGCGCCAGGACGAAACGTCGCAGTATTCGGCGGTCATTCCGCTGTTCATCGCGGCGATGCTGCGCGGCCAACAGCCCACGATTTACGGCGACGGTTTGCAGTCGCGCGATTTCACTTACATCGACAACGTCGTTCACGGCAACCTGCTGGCGGCGAAAGCGCCAAATGTCGCCGGCATGACGATGAATCTGGCCACCGGCGGGCAGGTGACGCTGCTGGAATTGGTCGACAAGCTGAACCGGTTGCTTGGCACGTCGATCGAGCCGGTGCATGCCGAACCGCGCCCCGGCGACATCAAGCATTCGCGGGCCGATATTTCGCTGGCGCGGGAATATCTCGATTTCACGCCGGTCGTCGATTTTGACGCCGGGCTGGCCCGTACGTTGGAGTGGTATCAAAACCGGAACGGGAGTTGATGCGCGTCGCTCACGTCATCAAGGTCATACGGATTGCGGGCGCGGAGCGGCATTTGCTGATGCTGTTGTCCGGCCTGCGCCAGCGCGGCGTTGATGGTCAGATCATCCTGCTGGTCGAGCCGCGCAACCCGATGGACGACTTCGTTCAAGCGGCGGCGGAGCGCGGTATCCCGCTGGGCCGCGTCGCCATTCACAGCGACATCGATATTTCGGTGTCGCGGCGGCTGCGCAGGGCGTTCGCCGAGATGAAGCCGGACATCGTCCATACGCACCTGCTGCATGCCGATCTGTACGGCATTCCGGCGGCGCGTCTGGCGCGTGTCCCGGCGGTCGTTTCGAGTCGCCACAACGACAACAGTTTTCGCCGCCGCCTGCCGATGCGGCTGCTCAACCGGGCGCTGTGGCGCGGCGTCGATGCCGGCATCGCCGTTTCCGACGCGGTGCGCGCGTTCTGTATCGAGGTGGAAGGCGCGCCGCCCGCCAAAATGCATACCATCCGTTATGGTCTGGAAGATCGGCCGGATCCGGCGCGGCGACAGGCCGACCGGATCGCCGTCCGTTCCGAACTGCGGCTTTCGCCCGATGCGCCGGTGATCGGCATGGTCGGCAGGTTGATCGAACAGAAGGGCATCGAGTATGGCCTGCGCGCCTTCGCCGCAGTCGCGCCGGACTATCCCGACGCGCGGCTGCTGATTTCCGGCGAGGGGCCGCTCCGCAACAAACTGGAGGCGCTGGCGGCGTCTCTGGGCGTGAAGGACCGCGTGCAGTTTCTTGGCTGGCGCGAGGACGTTCTGCGTATTTTTGCCGCGCTCGATATTTTCCTGATGCCCAGCCTGTGGGAAGGCTTCGGACTCGTTTTGCTGGAGGCGATGTCGCAGCGTTTGCCCATCGTCGCCAGTTGTGTCAGCGCCATTCCGGAAGTTGTGCAGCATGGCGTGACCGGCCTGCTGGTTCCGCCGCGAGATACCGGGGCGCTGGCGGGCGCGCTGCGCGTGCTGCTGGCAGACCCGCCGCTGCGCCAGCACATGGGGCTGTTGGGGGAAGACCGTCTGGAAGAACAATTCAGCGCCGAACGCATGGTGGACGAAACGCTCGCGCTGTACCAGTCGTTGCCGGCGCGTCGAAGGGGGTAGCAACATGGCGACATCATCCGCCGAACGCGGCGAAATCCGCGTGATCCTGGCAGCCTATCTCGACGGGCAGCCCTATGACGGGCTGGCGTATTACCTAATGGAAAAGAGCAACCTGCCCGGCCCGCGCATGAATCTGGGGCTGGCCAACAATTTTGCCGATGCCGTCGGCGAACTCGTCTCCGAGCCGCAAACGCGCGTCGAGCGGCTTGAGATGCTGCTCGATACCTGGGCGCGTCTGCCGGTCGATCAGGCTCCGGTCAACCACCCGCGTGTGATCCTGCCGTGCGTGGCGGTGCTGTCCTACGGGCAGGCGGCGGTTTCACGCCCCGAATGGTGGGATGACGAAATCGCCAAGTTGGAACGAGCGGCGACAGACCCGCGCTGGCGCGTGCGCGAGATGGTCGCGGCGGCGCTTCAGCGCATGCTGGCAGCCGATTGGACGCGGACGTGCGGCGCTCTGATGAGCTGGATTGCCTGTGGCGAGCCGCTGCGTATCCGCGCTGCCGTGGCCGCCGTAGCCGAACCCGGCCTGCTGGCCGACAAACAACGCGCGGAAGATGCGCTTGCGGTGCAGGCCGAAGCCGTCAACCAGTTCATCCATTTCTCCCCGGAACAGCGGCGTGACGAGAACGTGCGCGCTTTGCGGCAGGCGCTTGGCTACACGCTGAGCGTCGTCACGGCGGCGTCGCCAGAAACCGGCTTTCATCTGATGGAGGAACTGGCCGCGCTGCCCGACCCCGACATCGTCTGGATCGTGCGCGAAAACATGAAGAAGAAACGCCTGGAGCCGTGGCAGGATCGCCTGACGACGCTGGAAACGGCGCTCTTCCGCCCCGAACAGGCGGATGCACAGGACGACGAGTAGCGCCGGGTCAACGTGGCACGAGCGAACCGCCCCATCCGCATCCTGCGTATCATCGCCCGGCTGAACGTCGGCGGCCCGGCCATCCATGTCGCGCTGCTGACCGAGAGGCTAAGCCCGCCGGAATATGAAAGCCTGCTGGTCTGCGGCAACATCGACCCGACCGAGGGCGACATGGCCTATTTCGCGCGCGAGCGCGGCGTCGAGCCGCTGGTGCTGCCGGAACTGGGCCGCGCGCTCAACATGGTTTCCGACCTGCGAACGATCTGGAAGCTGTACCGTCTGATGCGCCGCTACCGGCCCGATATCGTTCACACGCACACGGCCAAGGCCGGCTTTACCGGACGGCTGGCGGCCCGGCTGGCGGGCGTGCCGGTGATCGTGCATACTTTTCACGGCCACGTTTTTCGCGGCTATTTCAGCCCGGCCAAAACGCGCGTCTTTTTGCTGCTCGAACGGCTGGCGGCGCGCATGTCGGACGCGGTGCTGACGCTGACGGAAACGCTGCGTAGCGAACTGGCCGACGAATTCCGCGTCACGAGCCGGGAGCGCATTACCGTGCTACCGCTCGGTTTCGACCTCAGCCCGTTCCTGACCGCTGAACGGCACAGCGGCGCATTTCGCCGCGACTGGAATATTCCGCCCGGCGTGCCGCTGATCGGTCTGGTCGGGCGCATGGTTCCGGTCAAGAACATCCCGCTGTTTTTGCAGGCAGCGGCGCTCGTGCGCGCTGAACGCCCGGAGGCGCGGTTTGTGCTCATCGGCGATGGGGAATTGCGCGGGCAACTGGAAGCGCAGGTGGATGAACTCGGTCTGCGCCCGGCCATAACCTTTACCGGCTGGCAGCGCGACCTCGCACCCGCTTACGCCGATATGGACGTGCTGGTCATCAGCAGCGTGAACGAGGGAACGCCGGTTTCGGTCATCGAGGCGCTGGCGACGGGCTGCCCGGTCGTGGCGACGGCGGTCGGCGGCCTGCCCGACCTGCTCGATCACGGCGCGCTGGGCAAACTCGTGCCCTCCGGCGATGCTGGAGCGCTGGCGCAGGCCATCCTCGAAACGCTGCGCCAGCCATATGACGGCGCAGCCGCCCGCCGTCTCATGGGCGAACGCTATGGCATTGACCGTCTTGTCGCCGACCTCGACACGCTCTATCGAAACCTGCTCCGCGCGAAGGGGCGGCTGTAGGCGCTGGGGACCGCACCCTCAGCGTTCGTTTTGCTGCCGCTCGATGAGGGCGCGCAAAATGGGAACCATCTGTTCGGCGGCGCGCCCGCGGTGGCTCAGGCGGTTCTTCTCGCTGGCAGGCAGGGCGCTCAGCGCGATGTCGTAACCTTCGGGGATGAAAATCGGATCGTAGCCAAAACCGCCGCCGCTCAGGTCCGGCTCGTAGCCGATGCGCCCCTCGACGACGCCGCGTGTGAACTGCACGTCGCCGGTTTGGGGATCAGCCAGCGCGATCACACAGATGAAGCGCGCGGTGCGCTGTTCGTCGGGCACGTCACGCAGGTCGCTCAGGAGTTTCTCGTAACGGTCGCGGTCGCTCGGCCCGGCATAGCGATGCGAATAGAGACCGGGGAGGCCATTGAGCGCGTCGACCGCCAAACCGCTGTCGTCGGCAAGACTCAGCAGGCCCGACGCCGAGGCATAGGCTCGCGCTTTCAGTTCGGCATTCGCCTCATAGGTATCGCCGGTTTCCTCGATATCGAGGCCTTCCAGTCCCACGTCGCTCAGGCTGAGCAGGCGCAGCGGCAATTCGCTCAGAATTTCGGCATATTCGCGCAGCTTGCCGGGGTTGGTCGTTCCAATCAGCAGATCAGGCATAGTAAACCTCAACGAATGCGCGCCGTCCGCGCAGCCTTTACGGTGAGCGCGTAGGCCCTGAACCTGAAGGCGATGACCGGGCTGGCACGCGCGGTGATCGCCTTCGCTCATTTTCCGGCTAATTTCGTGTGACGGTTATCAGGATAACACATTCAAACGCGCCGCCATGCCTCAAATTATCCGCACGACTCGACAGGCGCAGGCGGATTCGCTACGCTCGATTCCGTTGCCACCGCCCGACCTGAAAGGAACGATTGATGGGCCGTTTGCTCATTACCAATGCGCGGATTCTGGATGTTAGCGAGAACGGGGATAGCGTTGCGGTTCGGACCGGGCAGGACGTGCTGATCGACGGCAACCGGATTGAGGCGCTGCTGCCGGAAGGAACGGCGGATCGCTCGCAGTTCGACAGCGTGATCGACGCCGGCGGCATGCTGCTGATGCCGGGACTGATCAACTGCCACGCCCATGTGCCGATGGTGCTGTGGCGTGGGCTGGCAGAGGACGTTTCCATCGAGCGGTGGTTCAATGACTATATGTGGCCGCTGGAGAACAATCTCCAGCCGGAGGATGTCTACTGGGGGATGCTGCTCGGCCTGATCGAGCAGATTGAGGCCGGCGTAACGTCCGTAGCCGACCACTATTTCCACATGCAACTGGCGGCGCAGGCGGTGGAGAAAAGCGGGGCGCGCGCGCTGCTCGGCTATGCCATGTTCGGCAGTCAGGGGCTGGCGATGGTCGAGGAGACGGCGCGTTTCGTGCAGGAATATCAGGGCGCGGCCAACGGGCGCATTCGCACGATCATGGCCCCGCACGCGCCCTATACCTGTGATGACGACTTTCTGCGCGCTTCGGCGCAGGCGGCCAAACGACTCGGCGTCGGCATACACATTCACGTGTCCGAAACCACCGATCAGACGGTTGCCAGTCTGGCACGGCGCGGCATGACGCCGGTACAGGTGCTGGAGCGGACGGGCGTTCTGGACGTGCCAACGATTCTGGCGCATGTCTGTGGCGCGACCCCGGATGATATCCGCCTGCTGGAGCGCTACCCGGTGGGCATCGCTCACGCCGTCAAGACCTATCTCAAGCTGGGGCAGGACACCGCGCCGGTCGTAGAGTTTCTCGCTGCTGGGCTGCCCGTTGGGCTGGCGTCTGACGGTGCGGTCAGCAACAGCACGCTCAATCTGTGGGAACCCCTGCGCCTGATGGCGCTGACGCAAAAACAGCGCGCTCGAATGGGCGAAGCGATGCCCATCGCTCAGGCGCTGCATATCGCCACGCGCGGCAGCGCCCGCGTTTACGGCATGCCGGACGAACTCGGCGCGGTCGCGCCCGGCTATCTGGCCGACCTGATCCTGATCGACCTGAGCGGCGCGCACCACCAGCCGCTGCACAACATCCCGGCCTCGCTGGTCTATAACCTGCAACCCGGCGATGTGCGAACCGTCATCATCGACGGTCAGGTCGTCATGCGCGACCGCCAGTTGCTAACCATCGACAGGGACGAGGTCATCGCTCAGGTTGTCTCGCGTATGGAACGCCTGTCGTACCTGGACCCGGCCAAACGCATTCAGACGTATGCCTAGTGGTTGAGGCGTGGCGCAAGCTACACCGCCGGGGCATCTGGCTCCACCATGACGCAGACATTTACGCAAATTCGAGCAGTTCGTCGGCTATTCTGAGAATAGTCTGTTAGCCGGTGGAGACAATGCAAAATGGCCTCGATGATACAATCTGCTGCCACATCGCAGCCTGTGCGATGGCGTCATGCGATCTGGCTGGTCATCCGCGCCGTTTTTGTCGTTGCCGTCCTCGGTTACATTGTCTCTCGGCTGGACCTTCAGGTTTTGCTGGCTCAGGCGCAGTCGATACAACCCGGCTACGTCCTGCTCGGCTTCGCGGTCTGGTTTGTATCTCTGATCCTAGCGACGCTTCGCTGGTATGTGCTGGCTCGGAGTGTGACCACGGCGGTATCGTTCAGCTTCCTGCTGCGCTACAGTTTTGTCGGCATCTTTTACAGCCAGTTCCTTCCCAGCAGTATCAGCGGTGATGTGGTGCGCGGCATTTATGTCGCTCGTGCG
This sequence comes from Chloroflexota bacterium, assembly GCA_003242205.1. Classification (GTDB taxonomy): domain Bacteria; phylum Chloroflexota; class Anaerolineae; order Aggregatilineales; family Phototrophicaceae; genus ZC4RG36. The sequence goes on from QGUR01000158.1 coordinate 9,344, forward strand.
CGAACCGACAAAGCCGCGATGTTCAGTTCGAGCCTGGTCGAGCGAGTCATCGGTATGGCCACGAATGGCGCGGTCGGGCTGCTGGCGCTGTGCGCGGCTCCGGAAATACTCCACCTTTTCGGGCTGGAGATGGAAACTGCGCTTGGCCTGGTTATTCTCATTTTGCTCGCCGCCAGTGCCGGATACGTGGTTCTCCAGCGCGCGAAACTGCCGGAACACCGGCTACCGCGCGTCATACTTGTGCCCTATCAAACATTAAGGGCCTATACGGCGAAACCCATTGCGATGGGGCTAAGCCTGCTCATTAGTGTGGTTTATTTCCTGCTCTGGACGGTAGCTCTGTGGGCTTTAGGGCTAGCGGTAGGCATCAACCAGATAAACTTCACGGCTATGCTGGTCGTTCTCTCCGCGATCAATGTGGCTCAGATTCTGCCGCTTTCCGTCAATGGTTGGGGAGTGAGGGAAGGTGCGCTGGTAGCGTTGCTAGCCATTTACGGCGTACAGGCCGAAACGGCTGTACTGCTCTCGTTACTATGGGCGCTTGTCGCCTTACTGGCAGCCGTGGTGGGGGGAATATTATTGGTTACGGATCGTGTATCAGACGGCACAAGAGACAAAAGCGATAGCTAGAAGGTCCGCTCATGGACGTACAATCCTATGATTTAGCCTGGCAAGACCGCTGGGACGATATGAAGCGATATGGCCCCTACTCTCGCCATGTGCGACGCTTCATTCATAAGTTCATACGCGAAATTGAGTTCGAAACAGTTCTTGATGCTGGTTGTGGCCAAGGTGAATTACTTACGGAAATTGTGCGATTATATCCTCACGTTTCAGAGATAGGCGGAATTGACTTTTCACCCATAAGTGTTGAAGTCACTAAAAAGCGGCTTGGTCGTGGCCACTTTGAAGTGATTGACCTGCAAAGT
>QGUR01000159.1 GCA_003242205.1 Chloroflexota bacterium
TAACCGAGTATAAACACACTCTATTTGCGGGGACGGTCCAGAGTGTATAAGAGACAAACGTATCTCGTCCCGAGTGATACGGCCACCGTTCTTGGCCAGCACGTCAAAAACAGCCGCAACTTAGGGCTGACCCTGCAACGATATGTGCCTCAGGAGGCGATTGACGAAACGGATCGCCTGAACGATCGCGGACGGTCAATCGGTAAAGAGCGCAATTTCTGGCTACAGGACATCTGCCGGGAATTTAAGCCCGATACTGCCTTGATTGAGAGCACATACCGGCGCTGGCTGGCAATGACCGAAGGCGCAGCGCGGCTTACACTGGTCAGTCGTAGCCGCATGATTATCGGCCTGGGCGGTAAAGGCGCCTTGGAGCTTGGCATCACCCTGCACCCGGTGACCGGACTGCCCTACATTCCGGGCAGCGCTCTGAAAGGGCTGTGCCGCAATTACACGCTGTACTATATTGCCGCGGAGTCGGGCATTTCACTCGATCCCGCAGCGGTAAAAGACCCTTCGGAAGCTGCTCGTCAGCTTGATGAACAGCTTACTGCGACGGCGAATTATGGGCTGAACATTCATCCTGAGTACGCTGCGCTTTATCGGGCGCTATTCGGTAAGCAGGAGGAAGCAGGACAATGCGTCTTTTATGATGCAGTTATCCAGGACTTGCCTTCAGACCGGCCTCTGTTCGTACTCGATGTGATGACGCCGCATTTCCGTCAATATTACGAATCGAATGGCGCGACTGCTCCGCACGATGCAGACAACCCGAATCCGATTACTTACATCACGGTAAACGCAGGGATTATGTTTGCGTTTGCAGTCGGTAGCCGGCGTACAGCTCGTCAGGCCCCGACAGGCGATGCGCTCTACTTACTCGATCAAGCATTGCGGGAGTGGGGCATCGGCGCGAAAACTGCAGCCGGTTACGGCCTCTTCAAGCGGGTGAAAGGGAAGAAGAGCGCCTAATGCCCACCATCTACATCGCCACGTTGGGGCAGCGCCCGGAAGCCATCACTGTCGCCTTCGACCGCCTGCACGAGCAGTATCGTTACGAAGCGCTGGCCGTGCTGCATACCGAGCCGCATGTTTCTGCCATTGCGCAGGCCTACAGCGATTTGCGCGCCGTGTGCGCCAGTGACTATCCGGACATTCCGACGCGCTTTCATGAGATCACGCATGTCGACGGCGAGCCGCTGATCGACATTAGCGACCAGCATTCGGCGGAAGCGTATTATCGCGGCGTGTTGCAGGTGTTGTACGAGTACAAACGCGACGGCTGGCTGCTTCATCTGATGCTGGCGGGCGGGCGCAAGGCCATGAGCATCTACGCCATGCTCGCCGCCAGCGCGCTGTTCGAGCCGCCGCATGACCGCGTGTGGACGGTGCTTTCGCCTGAGGCCATGCTGGCGCAGCCGGGACAGTTTCACACACCGCCGGGCCTGCGCCAGCAGGTTCAGTTGGTCGACCTGCCGCTGCGTCCTGCGCGCATCGCGCCCGGCACGACGGTCGAGGCGCTGCTGGAACGGCCGCTCAGCCGCAGCCGCGCCTTTCTTGCCAAGCTGACGCCGGCGGAGCGCGATCTGGCCGAACTGCTGCGCCGCAATCCCTATGCCTCGAACGATCAACTGGGGCAACTGAGCAATAAGTCGGGACGCACGGTCGAAAACCAGTTGCGAACCATCTATGACAAAATGATCGGCTTCCTTGACAAAGGCGAGTCGATTACTGATAAGCGTCAGGCCTTACTGGACATCTTGAGGGGGGAGTAAAAGTGCTAAGCATTATCTCCACTGTTGGGACAACAGTTTTTGGCAGGTACGATTCGCCATTAGCTGTTGCGGTCAGAGACTTGGAAGCATCAAAGCCAAGCGACGCGGATATTGTACGGATTCTAAACAGCAATACCTTCCCAGGTTATGAAATCTATCGACAAGCACTTGCTGATCTTAAAGCAAAGAGCGTCGAGTTCCTGCGAAGAGCGAGTGCTGAAGTAAACGCTATTGAAGGTATTCAAAACCAGCATAACGTTCCTCTGGGAAACGAATACTATTTCCTAGCCTCTCATACAGCTAGCGGCGCTCTAGCAGCTCGTGTCTTAGCAGACTTTTGCAACGAGCATTATCAGGCTAGCCGTTCAGAAGCTCGTTTGATTCAGCGTTTGCAAGTAACAGATGCACGTGGGTTTCGGCTGATCGGATTACCATACCTTATCCAGACTGTATACGGATTGCTGGAGGACGCCAGACAAAAACGCCTTATTGCGGTCCTAAATCCAACAGGCGGATTTAAAGCGGCTATTCCATATTTGACGCTTGTCGGTATGCTACGCCAGTCACAAGGCGTGGAAGTAAGCTGTATCCACGAGACATCCCATGAATTAATTACGCTTGCTGGCCTACCGGTTGCGCTCGATCTCGCCAACATTAAAAAAATTGAGCCATTACTAAGGGCATGTGAGGATGCCCAAGAAACAGGTATTGAGCGAGACAAACTTGCAAACGGCTTAGGTTTGAGTCGAAACCAGTTGATAGAGGAACATCCATTGTGGTCGTTGTTCGAGCAATTTGATAGCGACCACTACATTCTAAGCGGGCTTGGCAGTATCGCGCTCGCGGAACTTCGAGCTCGCGCCAAAGATCAGGAAGTCTGGCTTTCCAGACAAGCTGTAGAGCGGCTTGAAAAAGATTTCAAGCCTGGTTCTGAAGCGCGGCAAAATTTCGAGACTATTTTGAACCGCATAGGAAGTCCTGAAAATCGCGTTGACCCGTATCGACATACCTATAAAGGTAGCAATTTTCCGGCGTATAAATATAAAGGGAACGAGCGCCTCTTTTATTATGAACACGAGGATGGATACATATTGATCCTCGAGTTAGCACAGCATATCAGTGACTTGGATTGGCGCTATGATCGCGTTCCTACTCAATTAACGGACTACGCTCCCTATCGACGTTGGCAAAGGACTGATCTGTAATGATCATCCTCAATTTCGCACACCCGCTAACGCCGCGCCAGCTTGAGCAGATCACCGCGTTGGTCGGCAGAGCGCCGGAACGGGTTCAGGATGTACGTACGCAGTTCGACCTGGAGCAGCCGTTCAGTCAACAGGTCGTTCGCCTGCTGGACGAGCTCAACATATCGCCGCAGGAGTGGCAGTTGGGCGGCTGGCTGATCGTCCTGCCGTCGCTCAACTACGGCGCGGCGGTGCTGCTGGCTGAGTTGCACGGACGCATGGGGCATTTCCCGGCGATTCTACGCCTGCGCCCGGTGGCCGGGACGCTGGTGACAGAGTATGACGTCGCGGAGATCATCAATTTGGAAACTGTACGGGCAGAAGCGCGTACCCGGCGGTAGCGCGCCGCGGCCAGCATGAAGCTTTGCCGACAAACGGGGATGAGCAGTCCTGCTCATCCCCGTTTTTTTATCTGCCGTAGAAGCCCACGCTATCCGCCGGGGCCTGCGCGCGTTCATTCATGCCATAATCCCGAATTACACCTGCCACGCGCAGGCGGTAATCCTCAAAAAGATGCTCCCGCCCGGCTCGTTGGGCTGCGCGATGCGCCTCAAGCTGCCGCCATTGTGCAATCGCCTGCTCGTCACGCCAGAATGAGAGTGAGAGGATTTTTCCCGGCTGGGACAGGCTTTCGAAGCGTTCAATCGAGATGAAGCCTTCAATTTCGTCGAGCAGCGGGCGCAGCCTGGCGGCGATATCCAGATATGCCTGCTTGCATTCAGCTTTCGGCGTCACTTCAAAGATGACAGCAATCATGGGCATCTCCTTGTTTACCGGACACACCATAGCACAACAGCGCGCAACTATGTTTCGGTATGTATCGAAATGTGAATGCGCCAGCTTGGGGTATGATGTGGAGGCCGCGATCTTTGAAGGGAGAGGCTTATGTATGCGGAGCCGGACATTTCGACAATTGGAGCGCTCATCGGCGACCCGGCGCGGGCAGCGATCCTATCGGCATTGCTCGGCGGGCGCGCTCTTCCTGCCAGCGAACTTGCGTACCGGGCGCACGTTACGCCGCAAACAGCCAGCGGGCATCTGGCGAAACTGGTAGATGGAGGCTTGCTCAAGGTCAGGCGGAGCGGACGCCACCGCTATTACGAACTGAAAAATGCCGAAGTCGCAAGCGTGCTCGAAGCATTGGCGAGAATTTCTCCTCCGCCTCAGCCTCGCGCGAAGCACCACTCGGAGGAGCACGAGAACCTGTGTTTTGCGCGCACCTGCTACGACCATCTCGCCGGGAAGGTCGGCGTGGCGCTGACACAGCGTCTGGTCGGGAAAGGGTTGCTGGCGGCTAATGAACAGGCGTTTTCGCTGACGGAGGCAGGCGCTCGCTGGCTTGAGTATTGGCAACTTGACGAGGGCCAGTTGCGTAAAGGCCGTAGGATGTTTGCCCGCGCCTGCCTCGACTGGAGCGAGCGGCAGGATCACCTTGCGGGCGCGCTCGGCGCGGCTCTCACGAACAGGCTGTTTGAACGGGGTTGGATTGCGCGTCTGCCGGGTACTCGCGCCGTGCGCCTGACTGATATTGGTCGTGCCGGGTTTCAGCGTGAGTTCGGCATCGACGTTGAACGGCTCTGACAAACCGCGCCACTTCGCAGCGTCAATCCTCGGAGGTGAAGTGAAGTTGACCCAGAAAGCAGCAACCAGCCCGGCGCTAAAACGCACTGCCATCGCTGCCGCCTTATGGTCGTTCCTGTTCGCCCTTGCCAATCTCTATTGGGGGTTGGGCGGCGAAATTGGCCTCGAAACGCTGGGCGAGGGGATGAAAGCCATGGCGCAGGCGAGGGATCCGGCGCTGATGCTGGTCAACTGGGTCAGTGTCGTGGGCAAAATCATGCTGGGCGGGCTGGCGCTCGTACTCATCAGGCCGTGGAATAGCCGGCGCTTGCGCCGCCTGCTGCAAATCGCGACGTGGGCGGCGGGCCTCCTGCTGGCGCTCTATGGCCTCGGCAACGCGGTACAGCACGCGCTGATGCTAATCGGGGCAATCGATATTGCCAGCCTGCTGGGATCGGTTTCCGCCGTGCGCTGGCATTTGTTCTTCTGGGATCCGGTGTGGCTACTGGGCGGGGTGCTGTTCCTGCTGGCAGCGCGGCAGTATTCGCGATAGCACGCATACCCACCTTTTTCTATGCCTGAGAACGATTAGACGGGGCGGCCTCATGCAGGTCGCCCCGTTTTCAATTGCCGTGTCTACTGCACCATCCCCGGCTTGAGTACCACCTTGATGCAGCTATCCTTCTTGTCGCGGAAGGTCTTGTACATCTCCGGCGCTTTTTCAAGCGGAACATGGTGCGTGATGACAAACGCGGGGTCGATCTCGCCGTGCTGAATGCGCTCGATCAGCGGTTGCACATAGCGATGCACGTGCGTCTGCCCCATGCGCATCGTCAGCCCTTTGTTGAAGGCCGCTCCCATCGGAATCTTGTCGAGGAAACCGCCGTAAACGCCCGGAATGGACACGGTTCCACCCTTGCGGCAGGCCTGAATCACCCGGCGTAGTGCCGTTGGACGGTCGGTTTGCATGCGCGTCGCCTGCGTGATTCGGTCATACCAGAAGTCGAGGTCGGTTCCGTGGGCCTCCATGCCGACGGCGTCGATCACCGAGTCTGGCCCCATGCCGCCTGTCATCTCCTTGAGCGCGTCGATTACATCGACCTCTTCGTAGTTCAGCGTGTCTGCGCCGCCGTGGCGGGCCATTTCCAGACGTTCGGGTACGCGGTCAATCGCGATCACGCGCTCTGCGCCCAGCAGGTAGGCGCTGCGAATGGCGAACTGGCCGACCGGGCCGCAGCCCCAGACGGCAACCGTATCGCCGCCGTGGATGTTGCAGTTTTCCGCCGCCATATAGCCGGTAGGGAAAATGTCGGTCAGCATCACCGCCTGATCGTCAGTGATTTCCTCCGGCACTTTGAAGCAGCCGACGTCCGAGAACGGCACGCGTACGAACTCGGCCTGCCCGCCCGCATAGCCGCCGAACAGGTGCGAATATCCAAACAGGCCTGCAGGAGAATAACCGTACATTTCCTCAGCCGCGGCTGCGTTCGGGTTGGAATTATCGCACAGCGACCACAGCTCGTGCTGGCAGAAAAAACACTCGCCGCAGGCGATGGTAAAAGGCACAAGTACGCGATCGCCTACCTGTAAATTCCGTACCGCCGAACCTACCTCGACGACTTCGCCCATGAACTCGTGGCCCATGATGTCGCCGCGCCGCACGGTCGGAATGTACCCGTCATACATATGCAGGTCCGAACCGCAGATGCACGTCGTCGTGACGCGGACAATCGAGTCGCGCGGGTTGATGATTTGGGGATCGGGTACTGTATCGACCTGCATCTTACCCGCCCCCTGCCAGGTGACGGCCCTCATTGCCCAATCTCTCCGGAGCGCCCGGATGTCTGGCCTTCCGTGGTCGCCTTTTCGCCGGTTTCCATAATCTGCTTGAACTCGCGTAGATACTGGCCGATGTACTGTTCGGGCATGTCGCCAAACAGCTTCATGACGGCCTGCCCAAGCGGCCCGCCCGGAGGCACAAACTCGATGGTCAATTCGACCTGCGTGCCGCGCCCCGCCGGCGCTGGACGGAAGCGCACCGAACCCGCATTCTGGATTTGCGAGTCTGGCAGCGACCGCCACGAGATGACCTCGTTCGGCACGTCGGTATAAACTTCGACGTCGAACTCGGCTTTCATGCCGCCCGGCAGCCTGATGGTCCAGTGGGCGCGGTTTTCGCCTGTCATCTGCACCGATTCAATGTAATCGATGATCTGGGGCAGGTTGCTCGGCTCGCGCCAGAAGTTGTACAGCACGTCGGCGGGCCGGTTGATGGTCACCGCGCGCGCGACGTGAATGCCCTGCTTATGCGGAACGCTCACGCGCCGCGGCTGCGTCCTGACCGCCGTGTTGATGCCCAGCGCCCGGTAGATCGGGCTGTTGCCGGTCAGGCCCTGCGCCAGCAGCGCCACGCCGCCGATGACTGCCGGAATCGTTGCGCTTCCACGCCGCGCCAGCGCCAGCGCCGTTAGCGCAGCGCCGCCAGCCAGCGACAGGATACGTTCCTTTTGGCCGACGTTGATGCTGCTGGCCGGTTCCTGCAAGCGGTTGGTCTGTGTTTGGCTCACTTCGCCACCTCTGTTATATACATCGTCATGTTGGATGGTATCACGCAATTGTCAGCGTTGAATGAGTATGAAATTAAATTATTTATTTCTTTGGGTGATGGTGAGAAGAATGGCCGTACGGGTAGCGACCGGACGGGGTTTGGAGGCCGGTCGCTGTGTAAGGTGGCCGAACATGCGTGAAACGGCTGTTTGGCTTGCTTGCTGCCGTTAAACCGTTTCAGACGCGCGCTCAACCCGCCCGGCCAAAGCGAGACTGCCCCACCACGCGACCTGAAAATGCAGGATCGTCCATGGGTAGTGGTCGATCAGGCCGATGATGATGAAGGCAAACACGCCGGCCAGCAGCATGATACGGGCTACCTGAATGTGCGAAATCGCGCGATTTGCGTTTCCTCTCTCCACGCTTGCGTTTCGCAAGGATGCTTCGTCGTGGGGGAGGGGGGTGGAGGGCAAAGGGCTGCGGCGCAGCGCCGCTTCGATGCCCGCGATCAGCGCCAGCAGCGCCAGCGCGACGCCGATCATGCCAAGCTCGGCCCAGATGGCCAGCAGAACGTGATGCACGTTGTCGCCGCGAAGATCGAAGCTGGTTTCGACCAGATAGTAGCTGGTGCGCCAGGGGAAATTGCCGATGCCGACGCCAAGGACAGGTCGTTCGACAATCGAGCGGGCGGCGAAGTCCGCGAATACAACGCGGTCGGATATGGAGCGCAGTTCCAGCGACTCCGTGCCCTCACCAACGCGGGCTGCCAGTAAGGGTTGGTAGGCGACATAAAAAGCGATGCCGGTGACCATCGCGACCATCGCCGCGCCTGCCATCCACCGGCGCTGCGCCTGCTGGCGCATCAGCGGCCATAAAAGGGGTAGGACGGCGAACGTGCCTCCGGCGAGGCCGAGCCACGCGCCGCGAGAGAACGTCAGCAGCAGCGCCCACAGCCCCAGTCCGCAAGCGAGCAGCCCAAGCCAACGACGCCAGTGCGAGGCTGCGAACAGCCACGAGGCCGCCGCGAACAATCCGATGACCAGCGTCCCGGCGAGCAGGTTGGCGTGTGGCAGCAGGCCCATCGGACGCACCCAGCGCAGATCGCCCGACTGAATGACGCTCACGCCCGGCTGATTGGGAGCGAAAGTGAATTCGCCCAGTGCCGCCAGGCCGATTGACCCCTGATTCAGCGCCTGCAAAATGGTAATGATGCTGTTGGCGAACAGGGACACGACGAGCGCCGTCACGACCGCGCGGGCTGATGGCCCGGCGCACGCCACTGCGACGGCAAACAACGCTGACAGGCTCAACTGGAGCGCGGCATTCTGCCCAACCTGTGGCTCCAGCTCGCGCATGAAGGCCCAACTCGTCGAGAGGTGTGCCCATAGCGCCAGCCCGAGGAGGCCCAGCGCCCAGAGGCGTCGGATCGGATCGCGCCTCAGTTCCGCAAAACCGGGAAGCCCCAGAACGATCCATGCGCCGACCGTCCACAGTAGCGGCAGCAGGATGACAAAGTAGGAGACATGCAGATCGGGCAGGAAGAGCGGCGGCGGATTTGCGCGGGGAAAGCGCAGCCACAACGGCAGCAGCGCAAATACCAGCAGCGCCCCAATCTGGACGGGCAACCGCCGGCGCAATGAGGAAAAGTGAGACTTTGAACGTGCGATTCCCGCCATTTGGCGCGTCTAATAAGTGTGGAAATGTCTCAAACTATAGTGTAGAGCCAGTACGCCGGGCAAATGTCCGGTTTTCGTGAGCGGGACACTTCCCGCGTTGCAGTCAGAAGGAGCAGACGTGGCAACTCAACAAATCGAGCTGCCGGTTACAGGGATGACCTGCGCCAACTGTGCGCGCACGGTCGAACGCACTTTGAGCAAAACGGAAGGCGTGATCGAAGCCAATGTCAATTATGCTACCGAACGCGCCACCGTATCGTTTGACCCAACCGTGGTCAAACTTGATGACCTGATCGAACGCATCGACAGGGCGGGCTATGGCGTCGCGCAGGTCACCATGGAACTGCCGATTACCGGCATGACCTGTGCGAGCTGTGTTCGCAACGTCGAGCGGGCCATCAGCAAACAGCCCGGTATCCTTTCGGTCAGCGTCAATCTGGCGACCGAGAAGGCGACCGTCACCTATCTGCCCGGCGCTATCCGCCGCAGCGATGTGGTGAAAGCGGTCGAAGCGGCGGGCTATGGCGTGCTCGACCTGAGCGATGTCGCCGCGCCGGAGGACGCCGAACGCGCCGCGCGCGAAGCGGAAATTCACCGGCAGGAGCGACTTGTCAAAATCGGGGCGCTCTTCACGCTGCCGCTGTTCATCATCAGCATGGCGCGCGACTTCTATATGGCGAGTCTGGCCGGTCAGACAGCGGCGGGTCACTCTGGCATGGGGAACGCCCCGCCCCCATCGCCGCCCGATTTCCTGCTGTGGCAGGGCTGGCCGTTCATCTTTTTCCTGCTGGCGACGCCGGTACAGTTCATCGTCGGCAGGCAATACATCGTTGGCGCGTACAAAGCGGCACGTAACCGCACGGCGAACATGGATACCCTGATCGCGATGGGCTCGATGGCGGCCTATCTCTATAGCGTCGTCGTTTTGCTCGGCATGATCTTCGGGCTTTCCGGCGCGATTGGTGATCACGTCTATTTTGAGACATCGGCGGTGATCCTGACGCTGATTACGCTCGGCAAGCTGCTGGAAGCCCGGGCCAAGGGCCGCACGAGCGAAGCCATCAAGAAGCTGATGGGGCTGGCCCCGCGCACGGCGACGCTACTGCGCGGGACGGAGGAAGTGGAAGTGCCGGTCGATGAGCTGGTCGTGGGCGATATCGTCGTCGTGCGGCCCGGCGAGCGCGTGCCGGTAGACGGCGTCGTCATCGAAGGCCGTTCGTCGGTGGACGAGTCGATGCTGACCGGCGAAAGCCTGCCCGTGAGCAAGCAGGTGGGCAGCGAAGTCATCGGCGCGACCGTCAACAAGAGCGGCCGGCTGGTCGTTGAAGCGACTCGCGTTGGCGCTCAGACCGCGCTGGCGCAGATCATCCGGCTGGTGGAGCAGGCGCAGGGCTCCAAAGCGCCGATCCAGCGGATTGCCGATCAGGTTTCAGGTGTCTTTGTCCCGGTCGTCATCGG
>QGUR01000160.1 GCA_003242205.1 Chloroflexota bacterium
CAAGATATTGTGTGTTGGCTGGTTTGGGTTTTTAAAAGAGAAAGCCCCTTGCTGTAAAAAAACCGCCGGTGGGCTCGCTCGTGCTGGGCATCTGGACGCAACTGATCGGTGGTCTGACGGCCTTCGGCTTTTCGCTCAATTCCGGGCGTGTATTGATGTTCCTGTTGCATCTGGCATCGACCGCGCTGGTGTACGGCATCACGCTTCGAGCGACGAAACGCAATTTGCCCGCGATCATCGCGACGCTGGTGTTTGCGTTCTCGCCGCTGGTAGTTGCGCTGCAACGGCGTGTCCTGCTGGACAACATCATGCTGGTCTGGTTGCTGCTGGCGCTGTTCATCATTCTCGGCGAAAACCGCACGCTCAAGCACTACTTCATGAGCGCGGTCTGCTTCGGTATTGCCGTTCAGACCAAAGGCGCGGCGCTCGGTTTCCTGCCTGCGTTCGTCTATATCGTGACGAACCACTCGTCACGCATACACCGCCGTTTTGCGACCGGGCACTGGGTAGCGCTCTCGCTTTTCATCGTGTCGCTGTATCCGTTGTACGCGCAGATGAAAGAGGAATTGTTCCCGCAGGGATGGTTCCTTGGCGGCGACTTCCCACACGTGAGCCTGCTTGAACGGCTGGCCGACCGAGGGCCGGATACGGGGCGGTTCCTGAACATTGGCGCCGGTTTCACCGAAAGTTTTCAGGAGTGGGTGAACCTCGGCAACGCGACCGCCGACCCGATCATCATCTATGGCGGTATCGTCTGCGCGATCTTTGCCCTGCTGATGGCAGTCGATAACCGCCCGCTGCGCCCGATCGTGGCGATGGTGCTCGCTTTCATTTTCAAGCTCGCCATTAGCGGGCCGATCTTCCCGTCCGACATCATCCTTGGGCTGCCGTTTCTGGCGGCGTGCATCGGCATTGTGATCGGTGCGGTCGCTAACGCTGTCGGCGCGGTGGCAGGCGGTTCGCCCGTTCGCTACGCGCTGGCCACTGTGGTGGCGGCTGCGATGCTCTATCCCTTTGGGATTTTCTACAGCCAGCGAACCGCGCCTTATACCGCCAATCAGGTTGAAGGGCAGATAGAGGCAGTCAGATGGATCAGCGAAAACCTGCCCGAAGACGCCGTTATCGTCACCGACAACTACGCCTTTGTGGAACTGCGCCGCAACTTCCAAAACGCGCACCATTACTGGAAGGTTGATACCGACCCGGCTGTTAAGTATGCGGAACTCGGCGACGATGTGTGCAACATCGACTATGTGCTGTCCACGCCGCAGGTCGTTGCCGATGTGGCGACATACCAGCTTGATCTCATGCGCCGCGCCATCGAACAGTCGGAACTGCTCATCACCTATCCGAATAACGGCTGGCCGGTGGAAATTCGCCGGACGAATAAGGCGAATTGTCTGGCGTCGATTGTCGATAGCGGGGCAGACGGGGCGAACGCCGGCTGATGCGGCGCGTCATCGAGTTTGAGGAGAAAACAGTGTCGATTCGCACTGGAATTGTCACAATCTTAACAGTGTTGGTGCTGAGCCTGTCGCTTGCTCCGGTGAGCGCGCAGGATAACGCGCCCGCATATCGGCTGGTCGGCTACTACACGTCCTACAGCATCTACGACCAGAACTATCTGATCACCGATATTCCGGCGCATATGCTCACGCATCTCAACTATGCCTATGTCAACATCTCGAACAATCTGCAATGCGTGTCGAGCGATAGCTGGGCAGACACGGGCTACTCGTATCCGGGGGATCGCGCCAGCGAGCGTATTCGCGGCAACTTCAAGCAGCTTGGCCTGCTGCGCGCCAACCATCCTGAGCTGAAAATCCTGATGACGATTGGCGGGTGGGATTTTTCCGACAACTTCTCGGAAGCGGTGCGTACGGAGAACTCGCGCACCCGTCTCATTCGCTCGTGTGTCGCCTTCATGCGCGACAACGGCTTCGATGGCATCGACATTGACTGGCGCTATCCCGTCATCGGCGGCAGAAGCGCGGAGAACGCCTCGCCCGAAGACACGGACAACCTGACGCTATTCCTGCGCGAGCTGCGGGCCGAGCTCGATAGGTGGAGTATCGACGATGGGCGCACCTATTTGCTGACCCTGACAGCCCCGGCTGCGGAAGCGCAGTACAGGTATTTTGACCTCCAGCAGATACATGGCGCTCTGGACTGGATTAACCTGCAGGCGTTCGGTTTTTACGGAGCGTGGAGCGAGATTGCGGGTCATCATGCCGGGTTGTATGCCAACCGGCGCGACCCGCTTGCGGATCATGGGCTGACCGTCGATGCCGCTGTGAACGCTTATCTCGATGCCGGTGTTCCCGCCGACAAGATTGTGCTTGGAACCGGTTTTTACGCCCAGACATGGCGCAATATCCGCCCAAGCGACTATTTCGGCCTATTCCAGCCGACCGGCGGAGTGCCGTCTGGCACGCGCGACAGCGGCACGCTGTTCTACCGCGATCTTGGGCCGTTTCTGAGCAGCCAGAGTTACGTGCGTTTCTTTGACGATGAAGCGCGGGCGGCGTGGATGTATAACGCAGAGCGACGCATCGGCATCAGTTATGAAAATGCCGAGTCGCTTTTACACAAAGTCGCATACGTGCGCGAGCGTGGGCTTGGCGGCATGGCCGTGTGGCAACTGAGCTACGACGACGCGCAGCACACCCTGCTCTCGACGCTCTATAACGCGTTGACGCTACGACCGCAGAGCGCCGGGTGAATTCAGGAGCGCGGAGAAATCACCTGATTTGTGCGCGCTTCCGGCGAACGGTCTGGCTTTCCCGTGACAATTGCGCCGATGAGTACGGCGGCGGGAAAGCCAGCCAGCAACCCAAGCAGCAAAATCGTGGGGGCAAGGGACCAGACCCAGAAATCGACGAAGTTCACGATTGTTTCAAGCATTAAGGTTGTCCGTTCGCTTTAGCGTATCTTAACTTATCATAAAGGAAATTTTGCGCGGTCAACCTTAAGTTTTTGCTAGAAACGTTCCATTTGCCTTGCCTATTTGACGACGCGCCCTTCTTCCCACATGACTCGGGAAGAAGGGCGCGTTTAGTCTGGTGAGTTTCGGGGCAACGCCCGGACTTGAAGATGGCTGCGCGATTACGGGCGGCTGCGGCTGCCCGTGGCGCGGCCTTGCCTTCACGTTAGCTTAACGGTTCATTGCCGCGCCGAGCGTGATGCACGCCAGACACTGGTTGCCGCGCACGATCGCGTAGCCTGCCTGCGGGTCTGCGCCGTACAGCGTCGCGTCCACGTTCCAGATGATCATCAGGCGCACGTTGCCGCTGTTGCGGGCCAGTGTCGCGGCGGATGCCAGCCATTCGGCCTGCTGCTGCAGCGTGGTGTTCGCGGCCCACTCGAAGCCGGCGGGCAGCGGGCCAAGCCCTTCAGGCGTCAGGTAGCCGAGTTCGGTGAAGCACAGCGGTTTGTTCGGGAAGATGCTGCGATAGGTGTTCACCATCGTCGGATAGTAACGTGTGTAGTGCGTGCTGTTGCCGCGCGGGTCGCCACTGCTGGCGGTCGGCGGCAGGATGCCTTCGTTGTAGTGGATGCCCGTGCAGTCGAAGAACTGTCCGGCCCCGGCAGCGGCCATCTGTTGCAGGAACACGTTGTCGTCACAACCGTTGGCCGTGCAGCGCCCGCCGAAGAAGCCGGTCGGGGCGGGGGCGCCACTAATGACCATGACATTCGGGTTAGCGCTCTTGATGGCCTGATAGGCGGCGCTCAGCATCTGCGTGTAGGCTGCGCCGCTGATCTGCCCCGCAGGCCACTCGCGCTCGATGTTCTGCTCGTTCCACACTTCAATCGCATCCGGGCCAAGCGCTGCGACACCGCCCAGGAAGCTGGCAAATTCCTGATAGTACTGCGTCGGATTCTGCGCCAGTTGGCCGGGGTCGCCGAGCACGCTCAACAGCACCTTGAAGCCACGGTCGCGCGCGTTGTTGATCTCATCCTGCGCGATACTGGCGGGTTCGCCGCGGTTCCACTTGATCTGATATTTAGCCCAGGTCATGCCCGCGCCGCGCATCTGCTCCGGATAGGCGAAGCTGAACACGTGCCCGCCCAGCTCGAAACCGCCGGGGATCGGAGCGGGCGTCGGCGCGCCCGGCGCCGGGGTTGGTGGCGGTGGCGTTACGCCGCCGGGGCCGGGAATGCGAAGCTGCTGGCCGGCATAAATCAGGTTGGGGTTCGCGATGCCGTTCAGTTGCGCGATGGCCTGATAGGTGGTTCCAAACCGGCGCGCAATGCTCGACAGCGTATCGCCGCGCACGACGGTATAGATCGTGCCGTCGGTTGGAGGCGGCGTGGGCTGGCCCGGCGGAACCGGTGTTGCCGTTGGCGCTGGAGCGCCTGGGCCGGGGATCACAAGCCGCTGCCCGACATAAATCAGATTCACGTTGGCAATGCCATTGGCCGTAGCAATGGCCGAGATAGTAGTGTTATAGCGCAGCGAAATACGAAACAGGTTTTCGCCGGGCTGTACGATATGGATGATCTGTTCCTGAGAGCTTGGCGCGGCAAGCGCTACGTTGCCAAAGACAACGAGCGCTGCTAACAGGCCCAGGACGAAGATAAAACGGCGCATGAACCCCTCCTTGTTGAATGCCCTGTTCGCCAGACTTAAAACCTAAACATATAAAGAAGTGTGTACGGGTATATCTAACCCGTACACAACCATTTTACAACGTTTTTGATACTGTGCATGCGTTTTACACGGCGTTTTTACAGTTATGACGTAGCGGCGCTTAGTAAACCGGAATCTGCAGCAGCATTCCTACCCAGATATGGTTCGGGTTGTAGATTCCGTTATAGCTGGCAATCGCGCTCACTGACGTCCCGTAGCGCGCCGCAATCCGCGACAGCGTATCGCCGGGCTGCACGTAGTAGGTGTAGATGGTTGGCTGGCGCGGAATGACCAGCACCTGGCCGACGTAGATCTGGTTCGGGTTGTAGATGCCATTGGCGGCTGCCAGCACCTGATACGTCGTGCCAAAGTAACGGGCGATCTTCGACAGGCTGTCGCCGGGCTGCACCGTGTAGTACGTCAGCACGCCATGTGGCGGATAGGCCGGTGGCGGCGGCGCGGGCGGCGGGTAGTGGCCAACGGGAATGATGAGCCTTTGGCCGACGTAGATGCGGTTCGGGTTCCAGATGTTGTTGGCCGACACAATGGCTGAAACCGAGACGCCGTAGCGGGCGGCGATTCGGGAAAGGTTTTCGCCCGGCGCTACGACATGAACAAAACCGCTCGCTTCGACTACTCCAGAAGCAAGCACCATCAGGCTGACCACGACCAGCATTAGAATGAACCGACGGATCATATTGCTTTTGCTGCCCCTCCTGTTTTGGCGCTACAAAAGGCCTAAGCGAGATTATTGTTCAGATATTTTCCAAGTGCCAGCTTATCGACACCCCGATCATCAGTCAGACCGATCATTTTCAGTGTAGCACAGGACGCGATTCGCCGCTGAAGCGCAACGCAATACCGGGTGAGCGTTATGCACAATGCTCGCCATCTGCCGGAGTCGAGCCGGGGCCGGACTCGTTTTTTGGTGATTTCTGACAGGAAATGCGAGGTGTTTTTGGCGAGTTTTCGCTCAAGAAGTCGGTCTGGACGCTTCATATAATGCAAACGTCAGCCAATTAATTGTGGAAGCTTGACAGTCACGGAGTAGGTCCCATGCTTGAACTGGAACAGAAACAGGACACGCCTTCGCTTGTTCCACCTGTCGATGTCGCTGCGTCGCCTGCCGCGCTGCTTGACTGGGCGCGCGATAACGGCGTCAAGGAAGTCGACGTCAAATTCACCGATATTCGCGGCGTCTTGCAGCATTTTTCAGTACCGCTAGATCATTTTGGCGAGGATGTGTTCAGCGAGGGACTGGGCTTCGATGGCTCCAGCATTCGCGGTTTCCAGGCGATCAATAATTCGGACCTGAACCTGCTCCCGGACCCGACGACCGCATTCATCGATCCGATTCCGGCGACGCCGACGCTGTCTATCCTGTGCGATGTGGCCGATATTGATCTGCGACCCTATCCCCGCGATCCGCGTGGTGTGGCGCGCCGTGCTGAAGCCTATCTGCGTGAATCGGGCATCGCCGACGTCGCCTATTTCGGCCCTGAAGCGGAGTTCTACATCTTCACCAGCGCCCGCTTTGCCAGTTCCGAAAACACCGCTTTCTATGAAGTCGATTCGAGTTCAGGCTTCTGGAACACGGGGCAAAACGGCACGGCCAATCTGGCCTATCGCCCGCGCATCAAGGAAGGTTATTTCCCCGTCGCGCCCGTCGATAAGCTGCACGATCTGCGCTCGACCATGGTAGCGACGCTGCGTTCGGTCGGCATCGACGTTGAGGTTCACCACCACGAGGTGGGCGGCGCAGGGCAGGCCGAAATTGACCTGCGCTTCAACTCCCTGCTCAAGATGGGCGACATGATGCAGTTCTACAAATACATCATCAAGAACGTCGCCTATCAGAACGGGTACACGGTCACCTTCATGCCCAAGCCGATCTTCGGCGACAACGGTTCGGGTATGCACTGCCACCAGAGCCTGTGGAAGGATGACACGAATCTCTTCTACGACAGCAACGGTTACGCGTTGCTCAGCCAGACTGCGCTCTATTACATCGGCGGTATCCTGAAGCACGCGCCGTCGATCCTGGCCTTTGCCGCGCCGACGACCAACAGCTATCGTCGCCTTGTGCCCGGCTATGAAGCGCCGGTCAATCTGGTCTACTCGGCGCGCAATCGCTCGGCGGCGATCCGCATCCCGATGTACAGCAATGGCGAGAAGAGCAAGCGAATCGAGTTCCGCGCGCCCGACCCGACGGCCAATCCCTATCTGGCCTTCTCCGCCATGCTGATGGCCGGCCTTGACGGTATCAGGAACCGGATTGATCCGGGTGATCCGGCGGATTATGACCTGTATGAAGACAGCCACAACACGCCGACGGTTCCGGGCAGCCTTGGGGAAGCGCTGAACGCGCTGGAGGCGGACCATGCCTACCTGCTCGAAGGCGGTGTCTTCACAGAGGACTTCATCGAGACCTACATCGCCTACAAGCGGTTGAACGAGGTCGATCCGGTTGCCATGCGGCCGCACCCGTACGAGTTCACGCTGTACTACGATTTCTAATCACATCCCTGATTCACGATTGCCCTGTCGCCGCTCCGGAATCCGCAATTTCGGAGCGGCATGGGGCGAGAATGCCGCCCGGAGAACGGGCGGTGTTTTTGTTTCCTTAAAATACCACCGGAGCGCTTGTCAATTTAGAACGTCTGTGCGATAATAAAAGGGCTTTTGTCGGGTACATAGCGCGTGACAGACAGGTTGGTCGAATTTTAGAAGGATTCGATTACAATGTTAGAAGTCAACGCTAATCAAAGGATGTTCGCCTTGGCCGCGAAGAGATCAAATTCGGTTAAAGAAGACAAAATGGCCACCGTAGTCCCGCAAACCAACGACGAAGGACGGATGAAGGCGCTTGAGGCAACGCTGTCGGAGCTAACCAAGCGCTTTGGCGATGGCGCAGTTGTCCGGCTGGGCGATGCTACGCACATGGCCGTCGACGTGATTCCCAGTGGGTCGCTGGCACTGGACATCGCTCTTGGCGTGGGTGGCATCCCGCGCGGGCGAATCACCGAGATTTACGGCCCGGAAAGCTCAGGAAAGACAACCATCTGTCTGCACACGATTGCGGAAGCCCAGAAGCGTGGCGGCATGTGCGCGTTTGTCGACATGGAACACGCGCTAGACCCGAATTACGCGGCGCGCATCGGCGTTAACCTCGACACGCTGTACATCTCGCAGCCCGATACTGCCGAGCAGGCGCTGGAAATTACCGAGGCCCTCGTGCGCTCCGGCGCGCTCGATGTGGTCGTACTCGATAGCGTTGCCGCACTCGTTCCGCGCGTCGAAATCGAGGGCGAGATGGGTGACAGCCACGTCGGTGTTCAGGCGCGTCTGATGAGCCAGGCGCTGCGTAAGCTATCCGGCGCGATCAAGCAATCGCAGGTAGCCGTGCTGTTCACCAACCAGCTTCGCGAGAAAATCGGCGTTTCGTATGGCAATCCGGAAACAACAACCGGCGGTCGCGCGCTGAAATTCTATGCCAGCGTTCGTCTCGACGTCCGCCGCATTGAGTCGATCAAGCAGGGCACTGAGGTGATCGGTAACCGCACAAAGGTGCGTGTGACCAAGAACAAGGTCGCGCCGCCGTTCCGCGAGGCCGAATTCGACATTATGTTTGTCGAAGGCGGCATCAGCAAGATGGGCGAATTGATCGATCTGGGGGCCGAACTCGGCGTGGTCGAGAAGCGCGGCGCGTTTTATCGCTATAACGATGGCCTGCTCGGTCAGGGCCGCGAGAACGCCAAACAATTCCTGCGCGAGAATCTGGCGATTGCCGATGAGATTGAGGACGCCATTCGCGCGCATTTCAACCTGCCCTCTGTCATGACGGCTTTCGGCGACGATGCCGCTTATGGGGGTAACGGCCGCCTGTTTGATGACCAGTAACACGGTGCAGTGGCAATGAAAAAGGAGCGGTTCATCGGAAAGAACCGCTCCTTTTTTGTTTTGTCTGCCGGCGTTTCGCTGGCTACATGTTCTGCACTTCGGCCAGCGCCGCGCGGGCGGGCGAGAAATTGGGATTGAACCACAACGCCTGATTCAGGTTTTCAATTGCACGCTCGGTTTCGCCCATCGCGGCGCGCGCCAGTCCGGCGTAGTAGAACGTCTCTTCGACATACTGCCCGCCGCCGTCATTCAGGTTCGCCTGAGCGAGTTGGATCATGTCCTGATAGCGCCCGACCGCGTAGTACGCCTCGAACGGCCCGAACTGGTACCAGAGCATGCGCCATGGCAGGCCCCCGCCGACGTTGCGCGCCTGATCGTAGGCGACAGCAGCTTCGTTAGCCATGCCTAGCGCGATGAAATTGGTGCCCATGTTGAACCACGCGAACGGGTCTTCGGGGTTGGCGATCGCTTCCTGCCGCGCCGCTTCCAGCGCGTTGCGGTAATTTTGTTGCTCGTCGGCATCCGGCCCTAGCAGCGCCATCACTTCGTCCTGCCGGCTCAGATCATAAAGCACGATATACACGCGGTTGAAGTGACGCCAGAAGCGGTCGATGTAGTCATACGAATATTCCCGGTTTGGCCCCAGAAAGCTGTCGTGCGTGATCATGACCGAACGCTCGTCGTCATAGCCACGGATCAACAGATAGTGGCCCATCCAGCCCTGATCGTCGCTTTCAGGGTCATAACCGGCTTCGATCAGCACCGGGAATCCGTTGCTCACCAGCGCTTTCAGGCCATCGAGCGTACCGCCGTAGCGAACCAGCGCCCGCGTCGTCCCCGGAACCTGTGTGTTGACATATTCCACCATCTGCCACGGGCTGACATTCTTGTCTTCGCTGTTCGGCTTCAGCCATTGCGCGGCAGGATACTGGTTGGCTTCGACGCCAAAATAAGTCAGGCCCATCGTGAGCGTGGCAGGCCCGCAGTTGTTCCACCCCTGCCAGATATGCTGTACGTTATCCAGCATGAACGATGCCGGCGCCGCGGACAAATTGGAGCTGGTCTGAACAGCGGCGCTTTCCTGCGCGCTCACCATACCTGCTCCCAGCAACAGCACAATCAGCAAAACCCAAACTTTGCCCGTCACCGTATCTTCCTCACTCCGTCTTTGCAGCGACACAAGCATTATACCTTTTTGATGGCGCGTCAACTCTGTGTTTGCGCGACGCTTACGCGACGGTCCGCCGTATGATTCCGTCTTTACAAAATGCGGAGACTCGTACATTTTGTTTCAGGTATTTGCCACGTGCCTCGCCTGATCTATCGTACAGTCTGTCGAGCAAAGTACATCCAAACAGGGTAAAATAAACACAGAAAATCGACATGGCGCGCCAGACCCGGCAGCGCTTTGTCTGCTTTACGATGTAATCGGTTTAATGCGCGTTCCGCACGCTAAAATGCATCGCATTTTATCCCACGCACGACACGCGAATTCGCCGAGATAGGGCGCGGCCATGCCGGATCGCTTTCTGGGACAACGTCTGGGCGACTACATCACTGAAGAGCGTATTGGGCGTGGCGCGATGGCGGTTGTTTACCGCGCCTATCAGCCGTCTGTTCAGCGTCAGGTGGCGCTCAAGGTCATCAAGCTGGACGCAGGGCTGGGCGACGATGACGAGTTTCGCCGCCGGTTCGCGC
>QGUR01000468.1 GCA_003242205.1 Chloroflexota bacterium
TTATGTCGGGTTCGGTGGGTCGGGAATGTGTTTAAAAGACAGCGTCCGCACCGCGCGGGCCAAAGGCCAGCAGGAGCGGCTGGTGATCTACCGGCACGGCCTCCGTAACGCGCTGCTGCCAATCGTGACGGTGCTCGGCCTGCAGTTTGGCACGCTGCTCGGCGGAGCAGTGCTGACGGAAACCGTCTTTGCGTGGCCGGGGATTGGCCGGCTGTTGGTGGACGCCATCGCGTTTCGCGATTATCCAATTGTGCAAGGAGCAGTACTGGTGATCGCCACAGGGTTCGTGCTGACAAACCTGTTCGTCGACATCCTCTATGCTTACCTTGATCCGCGCATTCGGTACGCATAAGGATCGACAGATGGCGACGCTAACAAGAACGACGAAAAAACTTTATGATCGCCCGGTCCAGCGTTCGCGAACCTATACCTGGCTGAAGCGGCTCCTGCGCAAACCGACTGCCATCGTCGGATTGCTGATCGTGCTGGCGTTTTTGGTGATCGCCCTGACAGCGCCATGGATCTCGCCGCACAACTATGATCTGGCCGATTTCACCAACGCCCGGCGTGGGCCAAGCGCCGTCTATCCTCTGGGTAACGACGAACTGGGCCGCGATATGCTTTCGCGGCTGTTTCACGGCGCTCGTATCTCGCTCACGCTCGGCCTTACGTCGGTTGCCATTGGCCTGCTGATCGGCGTGCCATTGGGAATCCTTTCCGGTTATTTCGGCGGCACGCTCAATCTGCTGATCATGAGCGCTGTTGATATTATGCTGGCCTTCCCCAGCATCCTGCTGGCGATCATGCTGGTTGCGTTTCTGGGGCCAAGCCTGCAGAATGCGATGCTGGCGATTGGCATCCTTTCCATTCCGGTTTACACGCGGCTGGTTCGCAGCTCGACGCTGACGACAAAAGAAGAATTGTTCATCGAAGCAGCACGAGCGCTGGGAGCCAGTCACCTGACCATTCTGTGGCGGCACATTCTGCCAAACGTGCTGGCCCCCGTCATCGTGCAGTCCACGCTGCAAATGGCAGTCGCCATTCAGGCGGCAGCGGCACTTGGGTTTCTGGGATTGGGAGCCCCGCCGGATGTGCCTGAGTGGGGCAACATGCTACAGAAGGGGCGGACATACATCTTCTCCGCGCCGCATATCGTGTTATATCCCGGCCTCGCAACGATGCTGGTCGTTTTCGGCTTCAGCCTGCTTGGCGACGGGCTGCGCGATGTCCTCGACCCACGGCTGAACCGGGATTAGCCTTCTCCTCGTAATTCCGTGATCACAAAGCGGGCAAGGCGCTTCTGTCCTTGTCCGCATGTTCATTGCCGCATTCCGGGAAAATGACAATTGCCCCGCACGGCGCGCAACCCGACAAGCGGCATGCCCCTGAGATGATCCTTACGCCTGCCTGTCGCAGACTAACCGATACAATGTCTGCATAAGCCAGTCCCGTCACGCCAGGCCTTGCCTGACAGCAGAAGGAAATCCGCCGATGAGAACCACCCATCCCCATCCTACCAATGCCGTGGAGCCGCCGATCGCCGGTACTGCTGAAGCGCGGCGTGTGTCGCCCAATGCGGGTTGGTGGCGTGTGATCGGGACGGTACTGGGCATCATGCTGCTGCTCGTGGCCTATTACTGGGTACACAAGCCGCTCGACCTGTCGCTGGTTCTGCGGCTCGGTGGCCTTTTGCTCGATCTGGCTGTAAACATAGCGCTGTTCGTGGCAGGTGGCGCGCTTGGGCGGGCGCTGCTGGCTTCGCTGAACTGGGCCGTAGTCAGCCGGGGCGAGCGGATCGCCTTTGAAGCGCTTGCCGGTCTGGGCGTCATCAGCACAGGAGCCTTGCTGGCGGGCATGGCCGGCCTGTTTCGGGGCGTGTTCCTGTGGTTGATCGTGGCCGTCGCGTTTCTCATCGCGATGCGCAGGGGCGGCGGTAGCTGGCTGGTAGACGCACGAGCATTCACACGCGCGCTGCGCCCGATCGATAGGTGGGCCAGACTGTGGGGTATCGTCGCCTGTGCGCTGCTGGCAATGGCTCTGGCGCGCGCGCTTGCGCCTCCGTTCGCCTGGGATGCTCTCAACTATCATCTGGTCGGCCCGGCCCGCTACCTGAGCGAGGGGCGTATCGTTCCAGCGCCGGATAACTTCTATCTCGGCTTTCCACAGCTTCTGGAACTTCTCTTTGGCGTGGCGATGAGCGCGTTCGGACGTGACACCGTGGCCGCGCCGCTGCATTTTGGCTTCGGCGTTCTTGGGCTAATCCTCGTCGCCGGTCTCGTTCGCCGGCACACGGATGTGCGGGCCGGGTGGCTGGCGGTAGCTCTGCCGCTGAGCGCGACATCGTTCTGGCTGCTGTTCGGATGGCCCTATGTCGATCTGGCGGTGTTCGCCTATGGCGCGGCGGTATTGGTCGCGGCGGTGAATTGGCGCGAACATCGCGAGACGGGCTGGCTGGTTGTCGCCGGCGTTGCGCTGGGTTTTGGCGCGGGTACAAAGTACACCGCCGGCCTGCTGGCGATCGGGCTGGCGGCCATGATCGTTGTAGAAGCGCGATCGCGCGCGCTGCGCCCGCTGCTGCTCGCGGGCGGCGTGGCG
>QGUR01000469.1 GCA_003242205.1 Chloroflexota bacterium
TCGGGGGGGGCTGTTTTTTGTTCGAGTGTCGCGTGTGGGACGGGGGGCGGTTGACCAAGTGGTGGGCGCGCCGGCCGCCGGATCGGCGCACGAGATGCAGGAGCAGGCCAGCGAAGTCGAATAAACGCCCGCGCCGGGACAGCCGGCCCCTGCATGGCTACAATAGATGTCTCGCGAACTGTTATGCCTGGCGGCGTGGAGCAAGCGATGGCCGATACAATTCTGATTGTCGACGACGAGCAGCATATTATCGATCTGGCGGCCATGTATCTGACGCAGGACGGTTTCCGAGTCACCAGCGCCACCGACGGGCATACCGCTCTTGAGAAAATTCTGCGAGACCAGCCCGCGCTCGTCGTGCTCGACCTGATGCTACCCGGCATCGACGGCTGGGAAATCTGCCGCCGCGTTCGCACCCAGTCTGACGTGCCGATCATCATGCTGACCGCGCGCAGCGACGACATCGACAAGATCGTTGGACTCGAACTGGGCGCTGACGATTACCTCACCAAGCCGTTCAATCCCCGCGAGTTGGTGGCGCGCGTGAAAGCCATCCTGCGCCGAACGGAACGCAATGTCACCGAAACCAACGGCGATCTAACCTTCGGCAACCTGATAATTTCTCCTGACCGGCGGCTGGTGACAGTCGATGGCAAGCCGATTGACCTGCGAATGAAGGAGTTCGACCTGCTGCTGGCGCTGGCCGAGCATCCGGGGATTGTCTTCAGCCGCGAAAAACTGCTCAATATTGTCTGGGGCTATGACTTCGCCGGAGAAACGCGCACGGTCGACGTTCACGTGGCGCACCTGCGCCACAAACTGCGCGGCATGGGGCCAAGTATCGAAACGGTGTGGGGAGTAGGCTATAAGTTTGAACCTTAATCTGTCGCTGCGGACGCGCCTCTTCCTGACCTATCTGTTCCTGCTGGCGGTCACGGTCGGCGTCATCGCGGGCGCGTTTGTGCTGCTGCTGAATACGCGCCAGGCCCCGCCGCAGCAAACCTACCAGCGGCTGGCGGCGGTGGCGCAGGGCGTGCCGCTGGGGCAGATTCTGGTCGAAGTCACCAGCGAGTTGCCCCGGACGCGCGCGGAGATGGCTCTGGCGCTGGAAAACGCACTGATCAACGTGGCCCAGGAACGCAACGTTCGCATTCTGCTGCTGAACATCCGCACCGGCGCGGTGGTATTCGACAGCGCGGAGACGTTGCAGCCCGGCACGCCCCTCCTGATTGATACCGAGGCCTATACCATCCCGGCGGCGATCCAGCGCGGATTTCCCTCGCGGGTCAACGCCATTTTCGGTCGTTTTGAAGATCCCAGCGGCGAGTGGCTGTTCGTTGGCCTGCTGGCCAACCAGCCGCTGCGGCAAACGTCGGTAGCGCTGCTGTTCGCCGATCCCCCGGACAATACCTCGCTGCAGCAGGCGCTGGCCGATTTCAGCGGCGCGCTGGCGCTGCCGTTGTGCCAGTCGGCGGTGGTCGGCCTGCTGGTCGCGCTGGCGCTGGCGACGATTGGCAGTCGTAGCGTGGCCCTGCCGCTCCAGCATCTCGCCCGCGCCTCGGCAGACGTAGCCAAAGGCAACTATGAGCAGCGCGTTCCCGTCATCGGACCGCCGGAGGTGCGCGCCGTCGCCGACCGGTTCAATTACATGACCAGTCAGGTACAGCGCACGCAGCAGGCGCAGCAGGATTTTCTCGCCAACGTCTCGCACGACCTGAAGACGCCGCTCACGTCGATTCAAGGCTACGCGCAGGCGATCGTCGACGGCGCGGCAGCCGATCCCGTTCAGGCGGCCAGTATCATCTATGAGGAAGCGTCACGTCTGAACCGCATGGTGGCCGAACTGACCGATCTCGCCCGCCTGCAGGCCGGGCGCATGTCGATCCAGCTCCAGCCCGTGGATATCAGCCAGATCATTACAGCAGTTGGCGAGCGGCTGTCGATTGTCGCCAGAGAAAAAGGCGTGCAGCTTACGGTATACGCCCCGCCCATGCCGGAAGTGAACGGCGATGGCGACCGTCTGGCGCAGGTGCTGACCAACCTCATCAGCAACGCGATTAAATATACGCCGTCGGGCGGGTGGGTCAGCGTCAAGGCTCAGGTCGCCGACAGCGGCGTCGAAATCATCGTGCAGGACAACGGCATCGGCATCCCGCCGCAGGAACTGCCCCGTATTTTCGAACGCTTCTATCAGGTGGACAAAGCGCGCGGACCGGAACGCGGCACAGGGCTGGGGCTGGCCATCGCCCGCGAAATCGCGCAGGCTCACGGCGGCAGAATCGACGTGGTCAGCGCCGGACGAGGCAAGGGAGCGACCTTCACGCTGTGGCTGCCCGTGACTGCGCCGAATGGCTCATCCGCGCGCCATTAAGACCATTCACGGCCCGGTGTTGACAGGGCCGGCAAGCCAAACAATAATGTTGTTAAGCCCATTCTTAGTAGCCAATATGACTTTATTCACCGACCCCTCCGTTTGGAAGCCCGCAGCTTTAGCTGTGGGGAGGAAAAACGGGGCGCGGAGCGCCAGTTGCATAGTTCGCACATTTGTGTTATCCTTTCATATATGAAGCTCATCGCGCAGG
>QGUR01000161.1 GCA_003242205.1 Chloroflexota bacterium
GCTGTGTATCGTCTGCCTGCCAGATTGAGACTGTCATGGAAGATCCTCTTCAAGAAGCAATAAAACAGGGGCGGCCCATTCACCGCGGCCACCCCTGTACCATTCTAGCGACTGCCCGCCGCCGCGACAACGAAGCTAGCTGGCCCTCACGACCACCGTCCCGGCCAGTTTGTCGTGCCAGCCCTGGCGCTGACCGTCAAACGCGGCCCAGAACCAGCCCAGACCGTACAAAGCCGTGTTGATGTAGTAACCGATGTAGCGCACGATCACGTCGCCTGCCGTCAGCGGCATCCCGTTCGTTTTCACGACGCGAATGTTCATGACCATCTTGCCAATCGTCTGGCCATTATTTCGGGTCAGCATGAACCACTGATACGCCAATCCAATCAGAAAACCAAGCCCGGCCCCCGCGCCACTGCGCGAGCCAAACCAGCCTGCCCCGGCAATAAGCGCGAGAATCAGATTAGCGCGACCAAACGTGGCCAGATACCAGCCAGAGACGCGTCCATTATCATGCTGCGTTTCGGTTTCTCGGTGTACACGGTCATTGCCCTCATGCTCCCGGAATGGGGTGTCTATCTTCTGATCAGTACACCTCTATCTACGCAGACCTATGGCGAAAGTTGCAGAAAAAACCACCTGCAACGGTGTGCAGGTGGTTTCGGTTCTCGAAGAAAAGAGGGCATCAATCGCCTGATGGATTCAAGTGGCCTTTGCGTTCCGTCAGCACGGCCAGCATTTCGTGTACCTGACTGTACTTGACGCGCGGGCGGCCCAGCGGCTGTCCGCGTTCCCGTTCCGCCATGTCCAGAAGCTGCCAGTCGTCAAAAGTCACCAGATCAGGCTGGCGCTCCCTCAACAACTGCTCGACGGATTCGCGGTCCGGCGCTTCGGGATCGATCAGGCGTCCCGATCGAACATCGTCTAGCAGGCGCATGACAGTCGCCTGAGCATCCGGTTTGTTGGTGCCGATGATGCCCGAAGGCCCGCGTTTGATCCAGCCGACGACATACTCGCCAACCAGCGTGTCCATACGCTGCGGATCGAACACCCGCCCGTCGATGTTCGGGATGATGCCCCGGCGCTCGTCAAACGGCACGTCGGGCAGCGCGACGCCCATATAACCGATCGAACGGAAAACCAGACCAACCGGGATCGTCTCATACTCGTCGGTTGGCACGGCGCGCAGCGAACCGTCTTCAGCACGAACCAGCTTGTTTTTCACAACCCGAATGGCTTCGACGCGCTCGTCCCCCAGAATTTCAACCGGAGAGACGAAAAAGCGCATATAAATCTTCCGTGGCTTGCCCAGATCGCCCTGCGTCGAGTAGCGCATCAGCACCTGCACGTTCCGTTCGGCAGTGCGATCGCTGCTGGTCGCCAGCGCTTCGGCGCTCAACGGGTCCAGTTCAACGTCTTCCGGCCTCACAATCACCTCGGCCTCGCGCAGCTCGCCCAGCTCGCGTATCTCCGGATTGGTGAAGGCGGCCTGCGCTGGCCCCCGGCGGCCCAGCACATAAATCTCGCGCACGCGGCTTTTGGCCAGCGCCTCAAGCGCGTAATCCGCGATATCGGTCGTGGCCAGTTCCTCATAGGTGCTGGCGAGGATACGCGCCACGTCCATCGCTACGTTGCCGTTGCCGATCACGGCAACGCGCTCCTGCGAGAGATCAAATTCGCAATCGCGGAAATCGGGATGCGCGTTATACCAGCCGACAAATTCGGTCGCCGCATGGCTGCCGGGCAGGTCTTCACCCGGAATGCCCATCCGCCGGTCGGTGCGCGTGCCGATGGCATAGATGATGGCGTGATAGTGGCGCAGCAGGTCGGCGCGCATCACATCGCGCCCGACCTCGACGTTGCCATAAAATCGAAAATTCTCGTCGACAGCGATCTTCTCGTAAACGTTGGTGACCGACTTGATTTTCTGATGATCGGGAGCGACGCCTCCGCGCACCAGACCGTAGGGCGTTGGCAGCCGTTCATACATATCAATTTGAATGGTCAGATCGGTCTGCTTTTGCAGGAAATCGGCAGCGTAAAAGCCGGACGGGCCAGAGCCGATAATAGCAACTCGTAGTGGATTAGCCGGTGTTCCCGGCCTCGATTTTGTCATAGATGTCCTATCGCTTTCTTTGTGCATCGTTTCACATATTGTATCACATCAGCGGTATAACAAGGTCTTTCCGGAACGGCGTCAGCGAAACGACATTGCCCTCTCCGTCAATATAGACGGTGTCTTCAATGCGAACGCCGAAGCCGCGCTCCGGATAGTACAGCCCCGGTTCAATCGTGATGACGTTGCCGACCTGAAGTGTATCCACGGAGCGAACGCTGATGCTCGGCCGCTCGTGAATGTTCAGGCCAACGCCATGCCCAAGACTATGAACGTAACCCTTTTGCGCCCCCGGAGCGGTGCGTAAGGTCGGGTGTCCCTTACTCTCGAAATAGTCGCTAACAGCCTCGTCAACCTGACACGCGGGCGCGCCGGGCCGGGTCATCTCAATAGCGATGTCGAAAGCCTCCATGACCTCTTCATAGGCCTGATGCACTTCATCGGGCGCGTAACCCAGACACCACGTGCGCGTAACATCGTGATGATAGCCCCCGCCCACTTCGCGCGGGAACAGATCGAAAACGATGCTCTGGCCAAGGCGCAGCGCCATGCCATCCTCGCCACGGCTGTGCGGAAAGCCGCCGTCGCGCCCCTGAGCGAAAATCATGCCCGTATCTTCAAGGTCCCGGTCGAGCAACGCCTTACGCACAAAACGCCGGACATCGCCGATGGTGAGCGGCGAACCATCTTCCTTGAGCAGCGTTTCGCCCTCAACGCGCCGGGTCTGTAGATAGCGCCACGTTTCCTCAAGCACTTCGTTCGTCGCGCGCGCCACCTGACGCATGCGCGCCATCTCATCGGCGTCCTTGGTGACGAAGGCTTCGTCGAACAGGGTCATCCCGGTTTCACCGGTCCATTCAAACTGTGGGTAGGCCGCACGCAGCAGTTCCACCATGTGCACGATCCAGTTGAGATCGCCCACGCCATAGATGCCAACCCTGCCGGAAGCGACGCCGACCGCCTCCAGACACTTGCCCGTGACAGCGACCTGTGCTTTGGTGCGATCGCCGCCGGTATCCTTCAACAACTGCCACCAGCCAAGCTCGCTGAAGGAAACAACCCGAAGCCCGGTCTTCGCCGCCTCTTCAATTTCCATGTCATTGGCGAAAATCACCGGCGCTTCTCCCGGTGTCTTCAGGACAAAGCCAGAGGTGATGGCAACGCCACCCGTCAGATAGTCGCGCGGGGCGCTGAAGTAGTGATCGCAGGCTACAAAGATGACGTCCAGCCCACGAGCGCTCATGAGCCGGTCAAGATCTGCTTTCAACGAAACCCATCCTTTCTCATCTTCCGGAGGCCAGCAAAGCGCGGCCATCCCGGTCGTTATTGAAGTGACAAAATTGCATCCGGCACTGCGCCAATCCCGATCGCTATATCCAGGCGTGCCAGCGCACAGGCTCAGGCATCCGCCCTTTGTGCCAGACAGGCCCGCACGGTAGCGACGAGCGCCGCCTCCTGACCCGGCAGCACGGTACGCGGATCGAACAGGACTCGCTGACCGGAAATCCGGGCAATGACCGGCGTGGGCGCAGCCCGCAAGGCCGCCACAAACGCCGTCGCCCCAGGCACGTCGAGCGCCAGCAGGCGGGTGGGAAGCGACGCCCCCGGCAGACTGCCGCCGCCGACCGTCGACTCGCCTTCAATGACCTCGCCGCCCAGTTCGGCAGCCCACGACTGCGCCGTCCGCTGCAACTCCTCCAACGGGCGAGCGATCATCTGCCAGACGGGGATCGCATCGACCGCATCGCCTTTGCGGTAATGCCTGAGCGTTGCCACCAGCGCCGCCAGCGATAGCTTGTCGGCACGCACGGCGCGCGCCAGCGGGTGTTGCCGCAACCGGTCGATAATCGCCTTGCGCCCGACCACGATCCCCGCCTGTGGGCCGCCGAGCAGCTTATCGCCGCTGAAGCACACGGCGTCCGCGCCAGCGGCGAGGCTTTCCTGCACGGTCGGTTCGTGTTCCAGTCCATAAACTGCCGTGTCCAGCAATGCGCCGCTTCCGAGGTCATCCACCAGCCACAGACCATGGCGGTGCGCCAGCGCCGCCATGTCTGCCAGCGATGGAGTTTCCGTAAAGCCAACGATCCGGAAATTGGAAGCGTGCGCGTGCAGCAACAGCGCGGTTGCCTCACCGATGGCGCGTTCGTAGTCGTCCAGTCGCGTCCGGTTCGTTGTGCCGACTTCGACGAGCCGGGCCCCGCTCTGCGCCATCACGTCGGGAATACGAAAGCCGCCGCCGATTTCGATGAGCTGCCCGCGAGAGATGACGACCTCACGCCCCTGCGCCAACGCCGATAGCAGCAGCACCAGTGCGGCGGCGTTGTTGTTCACCACCAGCGCGGCTTCGGCCCCGGTCACGGCCCGCAGCAAGGCTTCGGCGTGATGCAACCGGCTGCCGCGCGCACCTGCATCAAGATCGTATTCAAGCGTGCTGTAGCCCACGGCGACTTCGAGCATGGCACGGCGCGCGGACTCGGCCAGCGGCGCGCGACCGAGATTGGTATGGATGATGACGCCGGTGGCATTGATCACGGCGCGCAAGGACGAGCCGAACTCGCGCGAAAGCTGAGACCGGGCCGAACTCAGAACCAGCGTCCTGACATCCGGCAATTCGCCGTCGTTCAGACGCCGACGCGCATCGTTCAGCGCCTGTCGCAACGCGGCGACAGTGGCGACGCGCCCAAATTCGGCGATCAACTGCTGGCCTTCGATGGAGTTGAGCAGCGTATCTACCGCCGGAAGCGATCGCAGCTTATGGTCGGTTGTCATGCGAGAGTTCTCGCGAGCGCAGGAAAATTTCGATCACGATGAAAATCAGCGCGAGGAAAAAAGCAATCGGCCAGCTCAGCACGCGCGGTATCTGAAGCCAGGCGCAGGTGATGACGAACAGGCCAATCCAAACGCTTTGCCGCACAATCACGCCGCCGGGCGGCAACTCGCGCTCAACCGGCGTGAAGCGCACGTTGAGATAACGCACGAATGGCAGCACCGTTCCGGTGACGGCGATATGCAACAGCACAAAGAATATCCAGCGTGGCCCAACCCGCGGCAACGATGTCGTCACCAGATAGTAAAGGCCTAACCATCCGCCAAGCGCCATCAGCAGCGCGGCAATCAGCACACCAACGTGATCAGGCGGCGTTTTCTCGGAAGGTAATGGCGCTTCGAGCAGCGTGTCGTCGGATTGCGAACGGTCATTCATGTGGGCCATTATAGCCTTCGGGCCGGGGCAGTGCGAACCACCAGCCCAACGAAAAAGGGGCGCAATGGCCCCTTCAAATCAGCGAAACAAGTTGAGGTTTACGTCCGCGCGACAATCTCATCGTAGAGTTCGCGGCTTTCCCGCGATGGGCCGATGCCCAGTTTTTCGTGCAGGATTTCCTCAAGCCGTTTGTACTGCAGGCGCGCGTCCTCAATCATGCCCAGTTTCAGATAAATCGACATGACATCCCGGTGAACGTCTTCCCGTTCGGGTGTCTCTTTGAGCGCACGGATGAACAGGCCCAGCGCGGAGCGATCATTCTCGCGCCGTTTGTGAATGCGGCCCATGCTGATCAGAGCCTGTGCATAAAGCTGGCGCAGTTGCTCTCGCCGCTCCACTACCCACTTCATTTCAATCGTTTGCAGAAACGGCGCTTTGTACAGGTCTATAGCGCGTTCCAGCAGCATTTCCTCTTCGCGCTCGTCCAGCGTGGCCAGCGCGCGCTCGACCGAGTCATGGAAATCACCGGCATCATAGTGCCGCACGATCTTGTCACTGGGCAGGTAGAACCCGCCGCTGTACTGCGTCAGTTCGTAGCTGCCGGAATCGCCGACTTTCAGGCTGATGCGCTCGGAAATCTTGCGTTTGGTCACATGGAAAACGTTCGTAGCCTCTTTCGTCGAAAGATCGGGCCAGAACGTCTGGAAAATCTCATCGCGCGTCACCAGCGGATGATCCATGAAGTAGAAAAACAGGTTCCGCGGCAACGCCCCATCCCAGCTTGTGATTTGCTGGCCGTTGACAAGGGCATATCCACGGCCCAGCGCGTAGACTTCAAGTTGTGGCTTGGGTTGTTCCTCTACCGTGAACATCACGTCATTGCGGCGGTACTCGGTGCCAAGCACAACCGCATCGCCGCGAGCAACGAGATCATACCACGGCTGGTAAGTCAACAGGCGAGAACTAAATGCGATCTGAACGTGCTCGGGCAGCGAACGCACCAGCGCCAGAATGAATTTGCGGAAAACGCCATCGAGCGGTACGCGATCGAATTCGTCGATGAAAAGCACTATTGGGTCGCTGCTGTATTCCGCCAGATCTGCCGCCAGCGCCTCTCCCAGAATATCCGGCGCGTTCTTGGACAGGACCAGATTGAGATTTCTGCCAAACCCGCCAAGAACGGCATCGAACTCCGTGACAAGATCCTTCAACCAGTCATTCAGGCTGGCGACCTCGCTCGGAATGCGGTAATACAGCAGCCCTTCTTTGGCGCTGGAAAGAAAGTGTGTTAGAAACAAATTTCGGTAGTTCGTCCACGGGTAGAGCAGAACTACTTTCTTGCCCGCAGACCGCTCGCGGAAAGAAGACAACGAAACTTTGGTAATCGCCTGGACAATCATGAACAACCTTTCACGCGAGAATACCCTGCAAGGCTGTAAAGCATACTTTAAGAAACAGGTCTCGTAAGGCTCATATTACTATAGCCCGCTCATATACCAGAAGTCAAGAGATTTTCCCTGCCGATCAGTTGCAGAACGATAGCCAAATAGTTGGATAGCGACTAAGCTACCTTCCCGCAACATCCCAAAGGCATGTGAATGAACCAACTGGCGCGTCAACTTCTGATACTTGAACCTATCCTAATTCTATACCTGATTTACATTTTTTGGTTTCCAGATTCCAACCGTGTGTGGTCGCTGGCGCTGGCACTTCCGCTGCTGGTACTACGCTGGATCGCGTATGGCCGCTTTCTTAGCGCCACGCCGCTGAACGGCTTCCTGCTTATCTTTCTGACGCTGGCACTGTTCAATATATTTTTTGCGCCCTATTCACGCGGGAACACAACGCTCACCGTCCCCTTCAGCAACACGACGTTCTCGGTTCCCTGGGCGTGGGTGATGATCGGCCGCCCGCTACTCGGCATGATCATTTATTTCGTGCTGGTCGAGCACATTCGTCACTACGGCGTCAAAAGCTCTCTTGTCCTTACCGTCCTGCTAGGCGCGATTGTTGCGGGCCTCGCTCTGGTGGCGACGCAGTGGAACGCGAAATCGATCCGGCTGGCGTTCATTATAGATATGCTACCGGAGGCTCGCGACTTGTCTATCGCACCCGGCGGCTTCAACGCCAATGAAATTGCCGGCGCTATGGCGTGGCTGGCTCCTCTCACCGGCGCGCTCGCGTTGTACCGGTGGCGTCCGCGCATCCTGCAGGCGGGCATGATCGTGACTTTCGTCGCCCTGATGCTGGCGCTCTTTCTAGGGCAAAGCCGCCTGGCGCTGGGCGGTGTATTCGTGGCCCTGACAGGCATCGTCATCCTGCTGATTCGACGGGGTTACAAACAATGGCTGGCGTTCGCGGGGTTGCTACTGTTGGCGGTTGCCGAAGGCGTGCTGGTCTTCAACATCGGCGCGCCCCCGGCGCAGGCCGAGCGCCTTGAAACGCGCGACGAGATCACGGTCAACCGGCGGCTCGAAATGTGGGAACAGGCCGGTCGCATCATGATCGACTATCCACTGACAGGCGTGGGCATGAACATGTATCGCGACGCGCGCGTCCGCGCCGATTATCCCGTCACTACCTACGAACGCCGCGTGCTGCCACATGCCCACAACGAATTTTTCCAGATCGCGACTGACATGGGCATACCCGGTTTGCTGGTGTTCATCGGGATCTATGGCGCGGCTGCTTATATGGTCTGGCAGTGTTGGCAATCCGGAAATGACGCCGCGCGTATCGTCGGCGTGGCGACGGGAGCGGCGCTGCTGGCGCACGCGCTCTATGGCCTCGGCGACGCGGTCGCCCTGTGGGATCGCTTCGCCTTCGTCTTCTGGTGGGTACTCGGTATTCTCGGCGGGCAGTACGTCAGGCTGCGCCAGGACAATGTATCGCACGAAGCGAGCGTTATTTCTAACTAAATAACTTAAAGGAACGTTTATGACCCCTTTTCCTGTCGTTGCCCGGTGTATCAATGACAGGAAAAGGGGCCGGGTTTGCATAAGCTCGCGCCGGCCAGCAACGCCCAACACTACGACGGGGTATGTATTTACTGCTCCGTAATAGTCACTGATATCAGGGCGTCGCCCTGCCGAATGGCATTGACCACCTTCTGGCCGTCGCCCATGACGCGGCCAAAGACAGCGTGTTGGCCATCGAGCCACGGTGTCGCAACATGGGTGATGAAAAACTGCGAGCCGTTGGTGTTAGCGCCCGCATTCGCCATGCTAAGCACGCCGGGGCCATCATGCTTCAACGCCAGCGCCGAGGGTTCATCGTCCCAGCGATAGCCGGGGCCGCCTCGGCCCGTTCCGGTTGGGTCGCCACCCTGGATCATAAAATCCTCAATCACGCGGTGAAACGTCCCGCCATCGTAAAAACCTTCCCGGGCCAGAAAGGTGAAATTGTTGACCGTCACTGGCGCGCGGTCGGCAAATAGCTCGACATCGAACTCACCCTTGCTGGTCTTGAAATGCGCGATATAGCGCTTGTTCGGGTCAATCTGCATTGGCGGCGGCGCGCTGTACTGTTTTGCCATTTGCTTATCCTTACCATTCACATCGAGTTCCACCAGCATACCAGAGAGGGCGCCAGCTCACCAATCCGCTACTTTCAACACGCCCGCTTATAAATTCTTCATGAATCCTGAACAATTGAGATATTGAGCGGGTGATGTCCGCCAATATGCACTTAAGATGAGTACTAGACGGTTGAGAGAACGCCGACGTTGACTATTCCCTTTATACAAATTTGATTCGTCGCCGGCCCGTAGTGGGTCATGTCGAGAGCTATCGCACGAGGGACGAAGTATGCCAAAAGTCCTGTACATCGAGGACAACTTCGACAACCGCCTCCTCGTACGCCGCATTCTGATGGCGTCTGACCATGGCTTTGACATCGTCGATGTCGACAACGCAAAGGACGGGATCGAAATAGCACGCGCCAACCCGCCTGACATCATTCTGATGGATGTCAGCATGCCGGAAATGGATGGGTTGTCTGCCACCCGTCAGCTACGCGAAATCGAAGAGCTGAAGACGGTGCCAATCGTCGCAATTACGGCGAACGCTATGGAAGGCGATAGAGAACGCACACTCAACGCCGGCTGTGACGGATACATTCGGAAGCCTATCGATGTCGACAAGCTACCCGACCAAATTCTCGCCTACATCAGGAGTCGGAATGAACGAAGCGCCAGGCGCGAAGCAGATAGCGCCGATTGAGCCGAGCGAGGCACACGTCCTCGTCGTCGAGGACAACGTACCGAATTTCGTGCTCATTGCCCGTATGTTGGCCTTTATGGGCGTCCAGCGCTGTGAATGGAAAACTTCCGGCTGGCAAGTCGTGCAGTTTGCGGACACGCTCCCACGAGTTGACCTCATCCTCATGGACATCCGGCTACCTTATGAGGATGGATACCAGGCATTGCAGAAGCTGCGCGCCAACCCGCGCTTGAAGGATACCATCGTCTGCGCGGTGACCGCCGAAGCCAGCGAAGACCAGATGCGGCGAGCCAAGAAGGCAGGCTTCAACGGCTTTCTGGGCAAACCACTGGACCCCGACCGTTTCCCCAATCAGATCCGCCGCCTGCTGTCCGGCGAAGAAGTGTGGGAATGGAAGTGATTATACGCAAGCCATAACCGGCAGGAGCCTGCTGCATGAGCACATTGCCCGACCTTCGCGACCTGAGCGACGTGCTGAAGGTGCTGGCCGAGGACATTCATAGCAAATCGACCTCCGCCAAGAACACTGTTTTTTAAAAAAT
>QGUR01000162.1 GCA_003242205.1 Chloroflexota bacterium
GCACCGGTATGATTCCCGATCCGCGCTGGGTACGCATCAAGCGGCCCATGATTATGGTTGGCGGTGAGCTGACGCTGGCGGGGCTTGATCTGGTTTACGACGACGTCAATAAATATTACGAAGCGCCCTTTCAGGTGAAAGCCAACGGCGGTATGTTCCTGATCGACGACTTTGGCCGCCAGCAGGTGCGACCGCGCGATCTGCTGAACCGCTGGATTGTTCCGCTGGAAAAGGGCGTTGATTTCCTGACGTTGGCGACCGGCCGAAAGATCGAAGTGCCGTTCTTCGTGCTGATCGTATTTTCCACCAACCTCGACCCGCGCGATTTGGTTGACGAAGCGTTTCTACGCCGGATTCGCCACAAAATCGAAATCGGTGACCCGACCTACGATGAATTCCGCGAAATCTTCAAGCGCGTGTGCGCTGCCAAAGGCATTCGCTACGACGAGCAGGCTCTGGCTTACTTGCTGAAAGAGTGGTATATCAATCACGATCGCCCGTTGCGCGCTGTGCACCCGCGTGACATCATTTCGCAGCTGATTGATATCGCCGTTTATCTAAACCGGCCACCGGCGCTTACGAAGGATCTGATTGACCGGGCGTGTGAATCGTACTTCGTCAAGTTGTGACGGCTTTTGGAGCCAGACGCCGAAGCCTGTACCGGCCGCCAGACGCATAAAACTGCCATGTTCCGCGCTCGCAGTGGTTCTGCTGTTCCGCGCGAACACGTCTTCGTACTGGTAGACGGGACGCGCGTCGTTCAATGGCGCGAGGGTGAGGTTCAGGATTTGTATACTGGCCGAACCCGCGCTTTTGCTGATGCCGACTATGGCCATGCAATAACCGACTTCGAGCTCAGCATCCTGAAAGACGCCGGGCTGGTCGAGGCATATAACGCGCGCTACGTCTGGTTGTCCTCGCTGCCCGAACGCCAGCGCTTCTCCGAGCTTCGCGTTCAGGAACGTTCGAAAAATCGCGTTCGAGGTTTTTATTTCAATACGACGTTGCCTGAAAGCGAATTGCCGCGTGTGCAGCGCGTTTTGGAGGAGGCCGGGCTGGCAGCGCATTATCGGGCAGTGAGTCGTGGCGGCGTGGTTGCGGTTGTCAACATCGACCGTGTGCCGCTGCTGCAATTGGACGACGCGGAACGCGCGCTGCAACAAATTCAGGCTGCCGCCCCCGAGCTTCTGGGGCGGACGGTTGTTGCTTTTGTCGATCTGCCCGCGCAGAATGGCCAGTACCGGCGAACCGGCACTTCCGAATTGCACGATCTGGCTGCGGTGATTGCGTCCCAGACCGATACCCGGTTGACGGCGGGGCGGCGCGCGGTGGTCGTCTGCCGCTCGAAAGACGAGACGCAGGCGATCAGCCGGCTGCTGGCCGATATGCGCCTGGAAACGCAGACGGCCACAGGTGGGCAGCAGGCGCTCGACCTGCTGCGAAGCCACCAGCCACATCTTTTGGTGATGGACCTGCAATTAGCCGATATGCATGGCTGGCAGTTGCTGGCCCACGCTCGTGAAATTGTCCACCCGGACAGTCTGCTGACGGTGGTGCTGGCGGATCGAAACCTGTCTTCAAACGGGCAGGCATTCGGTCTCGGCGTCGTGAAGGTCAGCGCGTTACTCACCCGTCCGGTCAGCATGGCGCGCCTGCGTCAGGCGATCTGGCAGGCTTTCCAGCGCCAGTCCTTGCGCTGAGCAGCGTGATCTCGGCCCTCCTCAACGCACAACGAATTTTGTTATAATGAGCGCATCGGCCTTTGTGCCGGGAAGGCTACGTTGTTAGGATCGGCATCCGGCGAACGAGCAATCGGAACGAGCGATGACGTTGGCCTTATTGTTAGCGTTGGTAGCGATTGTGATTATTATGGCAATGCACAGCCGAGGACAGGTCCCCTGGGGAAATAAAATGCGCCGCATTCGCGCGGGCGTCGCGAGCAAGGCCGAATGGATGGCGCCCGACGACGTGGTGGACTGCGTGCGTGAGGATTACCTGGCGGCAGTGCGCTGGATGGGGGATAACATGCTCGCTTCGTGGCCACACCAGTGGTCCGGGGCGCTTAACTATCTCAGCGGGCCATATCTCAAACGCTTTCGCATGGGCACGCCGTTTCTTTCCGGAGAGCGTTCGCGGGCTGTGGGTATTCTCCGCGCCGATCATCAGGTGACGGTGCGTTGCTTTTCCGAAGATGGCGAGAGTTGTCTCGTCATTGATCACCAGTCACAGCGGCGCATGGCGACCTATGATGCTCGTACACATGAGCGCGTGATGACGCAGGATCTGGGCGATGGCGCGCTGGTTTACCGGATGCGCTATGACGTCGAGTCCGGTCGCTGGAAAATTCACGACTTCATTCAGGAACTGCCACCGGGCTGGGGCGAGCAGCCCCGTGGGCGCATCCGCGAGATGACAGCCCTGCCTTCGACGCTTGGCCGGGATAACTAGGGTTTCTCCCCGGCCTTCCTTCGCTTTCAGTCGTATTTTTATTCTAGTCCGTGTCTTTGTTTCGGTCGCGATGGCCCGCTCTCGTGTATAATGGCGCGTCGCGGCGATTATCGCCTGCTTTCCGCGGGCAGCGCAGCGGCCGGATGAGGAGCCATCAGAGCGCGAGTCATGTTGGATCAGGTCAAGATTTATGTCCGCAGTGGCGACGGCGGCGACGGTATTGTCGCTTTCCGCCGCGAGAAATATGTGCCGATGGGTGGGCCTGCTGGCGGTGACGGCGGCAAGGGCGGCGATGTCGTCCTTGTGGTCGATCCGGGCCTGAATTCGCTTGCGCCGTTTCAGCGCGGCATCCATTTCAAGGCCAAGCATGGTCAGCGCGGCGGTTCGGCGCGTAAAACCGGCGCAAGCGCGCCTGACCTCGAAGTGAGAGTCCCTCCGGGCACAATCGTGCGTGATGCGGCGAGCGGGGCAGTGCTGGCGGATCTGGTACACGCAGGCGACCGCGTGGTCGTTGCCAAAGGCGGGCGCGGCGGGCGCGGCAACCAGCATTTTGCGACGTCGTCCAATCAGGCCCCGCGCATGGCCGAAAAAGGCGAACCGGGCGAAGAACGCTGGCTGATCCTCGAACTGCGCTTGATCGCCGATGTCGGCATTGTCGGCGTGCCCAACGCCGGTAAGTCTACGCTGCTGTCGGTCATCAGCAACGCCCGTCCGAAGATTGCCGACTATCCGTTCACGACGCTGGAGCCGAACCTCGGCGTGGTCGTATACGACGATCAGGATCTGGTGGTAGCCGACATTCCGGGGCTGGTCGAAGGCGCGCATATGGGCGTCGGCTTAGGCCATTCGTTTTTGCGCCATGTTCAGCGGACACGGCTGCTGATTCACCTGCTGAACGGTGCGAACGATGATCCGCTGGCGGACTATAACCAGATTAATCAGGAACTGGCGCTTTACGACGAGCGACTGGGCGAACGCCCGCAGATCGTTGTCTTCAACAAGATGGATCTGCCGGAGGCGGCGACGCGCTGGCCTGAGGTCGAGCGCGAACTGCGTGCTCGCGGCGTCGAGCCGCTTGCGATTTCCGCCGCGACTCACCGCAACGTTGATACTCTCGTCCGGCGGATGTTCGAGGTGATGAATTCGCTGCCTGTCGAGGTTGTGCCGCCGGTTTCCGAAATGCCTGTTTACGAACTGCCCGAAGACGAGTTCGACTTTGAAATTCTGGTTGAAGAGGATGGTTATCGCGTTGTCGGCAAGCGCATCGAACGCGCGGCAGCGATGACGTACTGGGATTACGAAGAGGCGATCATGCGCTTCACCCGCCTGCTCGAAACGCTCGGCGTTGCCGACGCGCTGCGCGAGGCGGGCGTCGAACCGGGCGATACCGTTTATATCGGCGAGCACGAGCTTGAATGGGCAGAGTAGCGCGCGTCGTATGGGGCGAGTAGGCATTCTTGGCGGCACTTTCGACCCGCCACACATCGGCCATCTGGTGCTGGCAGATTGCGCTATCGAAAGCCTCAAGCTGGATCATTTGCTGTTTGTTCCGGCGGCAGACCCGCCGCACAAACGATCCAGCACTCGCCTGCCCATCGAACACCGCCTGCCCATGTTGGAACGGGCATTGGCGGCCGACAGCCGTTTCGAGATTTCGCGTGTTGATATCGATCGTCCCGGACCGCATTATACGGTCGATACGGTTGAAATCATTCAGAACCAGTACCCTGATTGCGAGTTGTTCTTCGTTATGGGGAGCGACTCGCTGCGCGACATCATCACCTGGCATCGCCCTGACCTGTTGATAGAACGGGTGCGTCTGGCGGTCATGCAACGGCCAACTGCCAGCATCGAGCCGGGCATCCACGCGAGCGTGCTGCCGCGTCTCGAACAGCGCGTCGTGATTATTGACGCGCCGCGCCTCGAGATTTCCTCAACCGAGATTGTCGAACGGCTGCGGCAGGGCAAAACGGTTCGCTACCTCGTGCCGCAACCCGTCCTCGATTACATCGAAATGTATGGAGTTTACCGGGGTTAAGCTTATGATTGCCCAAACCCGTCGTTTAATGCTCGCGCTGGTGGCGTTAGGCATCCTTGCGGGCGTTATGGCTCTCTCTGTCGGAGTGCTGGCGGCGAACCCTGCCGCGCAAGCGCCCGTGCCGACGCTGGTTCCGCCGACGTTGGTCCCATATACCGAGTCCGGCATGGTGGACGCGTTGCCGTCCGAGTCGACGCTGGCGCGCATTCAGGCGGAGAACCGGGTTCGCGTTGGCATTTTGTATAACGAGCCGCAGTTTGGCGAGCTGAACATTCGCGGCGAGGTCAGTGGTTTTGATGCTGATCTGGCGCGCGCCATGGCCGAAACCTGGGAGGTCGAGGTCGAGTTCGTTCAGGTCACGCGGCAAACCGCGATTGATATGCTGACGTCCGGCGCGGTGGATCTGTTGATCGCGGCGCAGCCTCACATGCGTGCTCTCGATGAACGGGTTGAGTACAGCCAGAGCTATTTCCCCGGAAGCCAGACCATGATCGTGCGGGACGATGATGGCGCGACCGTGCTCGCCCACATGGAAGGGCGGAAGGTGGGTGTTGTCATGGGCACGCGCGGCGAGCAGGCTGTTGCCGACTGGCTTGCCCGTTC
Source organism: Chloroflexota bacterium (assembly GCA_003242205.1). Classification (GTDB taxonomy): domain Bacteria; phylum Chloroflexota; class Anaerolineae; order Aggregatilineales; family Phototrophicaceae; genus ZC4RG36. The sequence continues at coordinate 5,090 of QGUR01000162.1, forward strand.
CGGCCTGTCGGTCAGCGTCGAGCGATTTGTCAATCTCGATCAGGCGCTGTCTGCATTGCTGACCGGCGCGGTGGATGGCGTGGTCGAGACGCGCGTGCGGCTGGCGCGTGAATTCCCTCAGGCCGGGGTCGTCAGGTTTTTGGACGAGCCTGTCTGGCAGGAGCCTTACGCCGTGGCGATGCGCCGGCAGGATGTGAATCTCAGAAATCTGGTCAACAAAACGATTCAGTATCTGGCAACGACCGGCAAGCTGAACGAGATACACCAGACGCACTTTTCGGGCGCCAGCTATCCCGGTGAGAACCTGACGATCTGGGCCGATCTGGGCGAGGAAGCGCCAAAGCCGTCGCAGTTTGCTACAGACATCCCGTTTCCGGCGCAATACACCCTGCCGCGTATTCAGGAACAGGGCGTGGTGCGTGTTGCCGGAACGGCTGATCTGCCGGACGACGCCGACGAAAGCCAGCGGCGTCTGAAGGAAGCCAATGAAGCGCTGATCGAGGCTATGGCGGCCCGGTGGGGCGTGCGTGTCGAGTATCTACCCAACAGCCGCGACAACGCGCTGGAACTCGTCGCCAGCGGTCAGGCGGATATCGCCATCGGCGTCGAGCCGACGTGGGAGTGGGCGGATCGCGTCGATTTCACCCAGCACTATCTGGTGCATGGCGACCGGCTGATGGTTCGCAAGGATACCGACATCGAAGGTTTTACCGGCCTGCGTAGCGAGTGGGTTGGCTATTTCGCATCTGAACCGGAAGCGCGGGATCGTATTTACGAACTGGCCGAAGACGCGAATGTCATTCTGAGCGGCGATTTCATCATTTACAACGAGGAGGATGCCGCCTTCGGCATGACGGTTCAGGCCAACTACGACGCAGTCTTTGGCGACAGCCTCAAGCTCATACCGCACGTACAGGCCAATCCCGACGCGCTGCGCCTGACGACCGGCGGCGATCAGGGCGGCTGGTATTCACGGCACTATCTGGCGATGGCGGTTCCGCGCAATGACCTCGATTTTCGTCTGCTGGTGGAATACACCTTGCAGGAACTGGCGCGGGATCGCACCTTACAGTCGCTGCTGGAGCCGGTGATGCTGCCGGAGGAAGCGCCGGAGCCGACGATCTGGCCGGGGCCAAGCAGCTACATGGGAATACAGTTGGCCGGGTAGCGCTGTCCGTTTCCCGCCGGGACGGATTTCAGGTTTCGGCCTCGGTGCTCAACGCGGGAGCTGCTGCCGGCTTCACCTGCTGTGCATAGGTGGCGACGATCACGCCGATCACAATGGCGAGGCTACCGAGAACCTGCATGGCGGACGGCTGTTCGCGCAGGATGATGAACGCCGCGATGGCGCTGCCAATCGGTTCCATCTGCGTGGTGATGCTGACGTAGGTCGCGGAAAGATAGCGCAGGGCGTAATTGAGCGACGAGTGGCCGACGAGCTGAGGCACGATGGCCAGCAGGGCAATCCAGAGGTAGGCGTGGGGGCGATAGCCGGCAAGCGGCGTGCCCGTCAGCGCGACGGCGACGAGCAGGGTGATCGCTGCGCCGCTGTAAACGAGCCAGACGTAGGGCAGCAGCGAGAGTTTCACCCGCAGCTTGCGCCCGATGATCAGATAGCACGCCATGGCAATCGCGCCAACCAGCGCGAGCAGGCCACCCATGACCGGCGCGGGGCCAGAGGCAGCGCTTTCCCCACCGCCGAAGCCGATCAGAACACCGCCGGCGATGGCGATTGCCAGCCCGACAAGCACCGGCGGCCGCAGCCGCACGCCGAGGGCGACGAATTCCAGCAGCGCGACCCACAGCGGCCCGGTCGACACCAGCACGACGCTGACCAGCACGGTGGTGTACTCCAGCGAGGCAATCCAACTGGCGAAATGCACGGCCAGCAGCGCTCCCGACACAGCGGCCAGCGCCAGTTCGCCGCGCGTCAGCCCGCGCAACGCCGTGCCATGGCGCAGAAGCGCGAACGGCGTTAGCAACAGCGATGCCAGCACGAGCCGTCCTGCCGCGATGGACAGCGACGGCAGGCCCTCATTTTGCGCGAACCGGATGAAAATCGCCGCGAACGAAGTCGCCAGAATACCGATCACGATGACCGCGTAGGCGCGCGGAGGTACGACCGGCGGGCGGGCAGGGATGGATTGGGGTTGCGTCATGTCGCTATTTTGAGCCTGATGCGCCGCGAGGAGTTGATCGTACCATGCCGCGGGCGATCACGCGATGCCGCCCGTGCCGTGTTTAACCTGTACTTAAGGACGGTTCATTTCGACAACCGTCACTAAATGTGTTAGACTAACGGCCTACCGTTACACCTTCACTTGCAATATAAAGGAGAATTCTCATGGCCTTCGAACTGCCGAACTTGCCATACGCGACTAACGCGCTTGAGCCGCACATCGACGCTCAGACCATGGAAATTCACCATGGCAAGCACCATGCCACATACGTCAACAACCTGAACAAAGCTCTGGAAGGGCATAGCGACCTGCAGAACAAGTCGATTGAAGAATTGCTCGGGTCGCTTGACAGCCTGCCGGAGAGCATCCGCACGGCGGTTCGTAATAACGGCGGCGGTCATGCCAACCACTCGCTGTTCTGGCAGATTATGGGGCCGAACGCCGGTGGCCAGCCGACCGGCGAGCTGGCGGACGCCATTAACCGTACTTTTGGCAGCTTCGATGAGTTCAAGAGCCAGTTCGCTGCTGCTGCGGCGGGCCGCTTCGGCTCCGGCTGGGCGTGGCTGATCGTGAACCCGGACGGTAGCCTGAGCATTACCTCGACCCCGAATCAGGACTCGCCGCTGATGGAAGGCAAGACACCCATCCTCGGTCTGGATGTCTGGGAGCACGCCTATTACCTGAAGTACCAGAACCGCCGCCCGGATTACATTGCGGCGTGGTGGAATGTTGTCAACTGGGACGAGGTCGCCAAGCGCTACGCCGCTGCGCGCGGTTAAACCGCCTGCGACCCCTGTACCGGAAAAGGCGTTACAATCGGTAACGCCTTTTTTCGTGCCACGAACCGGCGAGCGTTCGCCGGTCGCTAAGGAGTTAATGGAATGACGGAATATCGGATTGAGAAGGACTCATTGGGTGAGGTCAAGGTTCCGGCTGGCGCTTATTACGGCGCACAGACGCAGCGGGCGGTTGAAAACTTCCCTATCAGCGGCATGCGTCCGTATCCGGCCTTCATCTGGTCGATGGCGCTGATCAAGCGCGCTGCCGCCGAGGTTCATCTCGACCTCGGGCTGCTGGACGAACGGATCGCGCGCGCCATCATGCAGGCGGCGGACGAAGTGCTGGACAACAAACTGACCGATCACTTCGTGGTTGATCCGTTCCAGGCTGGAGCAGGCACCAGCCACAACATGAACACGAACGAGGTCATTGCCAACCGGGCGAACGAGATCCTTGGCTATAAGCTCGACGACCCCAAGAAACCTGTCAACCCCAATGACCACGTCAACATGGCTCAGAGTACGAACGACACCATTCCAACGGCGATTCGTCTGGGCGTGTTGTGGCGTCTGGATGAACTATGCCAGTCGCTGCAACGCTGTGCCGATGCCTTCAACGCCAAGGCTGCCGAATGGGACGGCGTTGTTAAAAGCGGTCGTACCCATCTGCAGGACGCCGTACCCGTGCGGCTGGGGCAGGAGGTCGGCGCGTGGGCCAAGGCGATTGAGCGCAACATCGAAAAGGTTCGTCTGGCCGCTGATGGGCTGCGGCGGCTTGGTATCGGCGGTACGGCGGTTGGGTCGGGACTTAACGCGCACCCCGAATATCACAGCCGCATGGTCAAGAAGCTGAGTGAACTGAGTGGGCTGGAACTGCGCGAGTCTGACAATCTGTTCGAGTCGATGCAGTCGATGCAGGACGCGGTGTTCTTCTCCGGAGCGCTGCGCACGGTGGCTCAGGATCTGGGGCGTATCGCCAACGATATTCGCCTGCTGTCCAGCGGCCCGACGACCGGGCTTGACGAAATTCGCCTGCCGGCGGTGCAACCCGGTTCGTCGATCATGCCGGGCAAGGTCAACCCGGTGCTGGCCGAGATGATGAACATGGCCATGTTCCATGTGATCGGCTGCGACACGACGGTGCTGCTGGCGGGGCAGGCGGGCCAGCTTGAACTGAACGTGATGATGCCGATCATCGCGCACAATCTGTTCGAGATGATGCATGTGATGATCGGGGCGGTAAACGCCTTCACCGACCGCATGGTCGTCGGTATGACGGCCAACGTCGAAAAGGCCGAAGCCTGGCTGAGCAAGAATCCGATCCTCGTGACGGCGTTGAATCCGATCATCGGCTACCAGCGCGGCGCGGAAGTGGCCAAGAAGTCGCTGGCCGAGAACCGCAGCATTCGCGAAATCGTGGTTGAGCTTGGCTATATGACGGACGAGGAAGCTGCCCGGGTGCTCGATGCGCGCCGGATGACCGAAGGTGGCATTCAGGGCGTGAGCGCTGGCGGCTGATTTGAGCCTTGTCGGGACAGGCGCACCGAACGCGCCTGTCCCGTTGTTTTTTTCCGATGCCCCCGGTGACCGTAAACGGTCGTTGAGACCCACCCCAGTGTAAAGTATACTCAGGCTAAACGCCGGCTGGCTCCACGAATCAACGCAACATCGGTGTAAGGTCATTTTCGTCTGTGACAAATCGAAGGCTAGGCAAATACGAAGTTAAGGAGCGCCTGGGCCGTGGCGGCATGGCCGAGGTGTTTCGCGCTTATCACGCAAGCCTGGACCGGTTTGTCGCGATCAAGGTTCTTCACGGATTTCTGGCCGACGATCCCGAATTCAAAAACCGTTTTGAGCGCGAAGCGCGGAATATCGCGCGGCTGAAGCACCCGAACATCGTACAGGTGTACGACTTCGACTTCGACGCCGAAAGCGATAGCTACTACATGGTGATGGAGCTGATCGAAGGGCCAACGCTCAAACAACGGTTGTTTGAACTGCTCAACAACGTACTTTTATAAAAATTAA
>QGUR01000470.1 GCA_003242205.1 Chloroflexota bacterium
TATAAATAACTTGCAATGCTTGTCCCGCCACGCCCCCCGATTGATGCGAATATCGGCGTTGCCGGTCAGGACACGTGCGTCGATCGGCGGCAACTCGCCCATCACCTGCGCTTCGCCGCTCTCAATCGCCAGCGAGCGGGATGCCTCGTCCTCATAGAAGCGGAACTCAATCTCATCCACCGAGCGCTCGTTCGGTTCGGTATAAAACGGTGGCCCCCAGGCATAGTCCGGATTGCGTCGCAGCGTCAGGTGGTCGCCCGGCACATAGTCGACGAGCATGAACGGCCCGGTGCCGATCTGATGAAACTGGTAGCGATTGAGCGAATACTGCCCGAACGCCGTTGGGCTTGCCATGCCAAGATACACCTGGCTCAGCGCGTCGAGTAGCGGGCTGTACGGTTCTGACAGCACGATTTGAATGGTATACTCATCGACGATCCGGTGATTCAGATACGGGCCAAGCAGAAATGCGGCCCGTTGCGAGGCCGTCGCCGGGTCGGTAATCCGTTCGAGATTTGACGCCACACTTTGCGCGTTGAATGTCGTGCCATCATGAAAGCGCACGCCCTGCCGCAGGGTAAACGTGTAGGTCAGGCCATCCTCGGAAACAGTCCATTCAGTCGCCAGCCCAGGTACGAAATCGCCGGTCGTTGGATCGCGGTACACCAGCGTATCGTAGACCTGTCGCAGCGGAATGCCCAGTTCCGAGGAAGAATGGATATGCGGGTCAAAGCCACTGGGCATGAGCGTCAACCCGTAGACGATGCGATTCCGCACGACCGGCCCCTGCGCGTTGCTGGAGGGCGCGCAGGCAGCGAGCAGCATGACAAGGACGAGGAAGCCCCATCTGACGGGCGCCAACGGCATAGACAACCTTTCCAGCCTTGACAATTGTGCAGTGAAGTGCGAAGTATAACAGGCCATTACGTCAGAGGGATAGACCGTGACGAGCTATAACCAGCGCCTGCTGATTCCGCCTGAAGAGGAGGAAGTTTATCCTTATCGACGCGTCTGGCGCAGCGTGATTGTCGAGTCGCTGGCATTGCTCGTCCTGACGCTGGGCCTGTTTGCGCTGCTGGGCATTGCCGGCGTGCAGCTTCCCGAAGCCGCGCGGCGTCCGCTGAATTATGTCGTCGCCGGGATGCCGCTGGGCCTCTGGCTGGTGTTCTCGCTCCTGCAGGAACGCGCCGTGCCTGAGCCGCGCCGCAGGCTACTGGGCGTCGTCGTCGTGACGGCGCTGGCCGCCAACGCCGTCTCCCTGCCGCTGATTGAGCATGTCTTTCAGGTCGAGCGCTGGCTACCACTGGGCAATGCCCTGAACCGGATCGTTGGCTACACCTTCACCGTTGGTATCGTTCAGGAATTTACCAAGTATCTGGTCGTGCGCTATCTCGTCTGGCCCAACGAACTGCGCACGCGGATGGACAGTATTGCCTACAATCTGGCCGCGGCCATCGGCTTTGCCACCGTCCTGAATATCCAGTATGTACTAACCACCGACGCACCGGTCGACATCACCGCCATGCGCGTTTTCGGCAATGTGGCCCTGCAGTCTGCCGGCAGCATTCTGGTCGGCTATGGGCTGGCAGAAGTTCGTTTTAGCCGCCCAACGCCGCTGCTGCTGACGTTCACGCTGGCTGCCGCTGCGACGCTTGCAGGGGTGGTCATTCCGGTGCGCTCCGGCCTCGCCAATGCCAGCCTGACATTCAACCCCACCATCGCCAGTCCAATTCGCGGGCTGGCCGTTTCCGTCGCCGCGCTGGCGGGCATCGCGCTGGCAATCGGCTTTCTGATCGAAAATGCCGAGCGGCAGGATCGTGAAGCTGCCGCGGCACGTGAGGTCTAGCACACATGGCTGTCATCGAAATCCGTGAGCGCGCGCCGGAGACCACGCAGCGCCAGCGCTACAGCCACTACTTTGCGGTCGCCTTCTGTCTCTTCGGCCTGCTGCTCGGGCTGAACCTGCGCGACAGCGCCCTGTTCGCAACCACCCAGTATGCCGACACGCGCGCAGGCATCCGCGCCTTTTATCCGGAAAACTGGCTGATCGACACCAGCAGCCCGGACTATGTTTTCCGGGTGCGCGATATGACCGAGCCCGGTTTCAAAACAACGATTCAGGTTTCGATGGAACCGGTCAGCCCGCAGACCGCCATCCGCAACGTGATCGAAGCGCTTTCACTGGAGCGCATGCAAACTCTGGCGCAATACACGATTCTTTCTATCGACCCATATTTTTTGGAAGATCAGCCGGAGGCTTTCGCCGTGTCATACGCCTATGCTGCCGGCAACACCGATCCGTTCCTCGAAAGCGTGCCGGAGGTCGTGCGCGGTATGGATATCCTCACCATCAAACGCGGTCAGGCGATTATCATCAGCTTCCGATCGGATGCCGACACCTACGAGCAGAACCTGCCGATCTTCGAGCGGTTTTTGAATGATCTTGAGTTCTAGCGATGAAAGATAGCACCGCGTTAGCTAAGTTCAGCCATCTCAGCGGCTTCAGACGCGTGGCGCTGCTGGCGCTCGGCGCGCTGGTGCTGTGCCTCGGGCTGATTGC
>QGUR01000471.1 GCA_003242205.1 Chloroflexota bacterium
CACAACGCGGCGCGTAACATGTTGCGTCGAGCCGGGTGGGACACACCCGTGCCGGATAACGTAGCCCCGCTGCTGGCCGCCTCGCGCGGTCAGCAAGGGCAAGCGTCCGTCAGAAGCCCCCGCCTTTAGGCGTGGGGAGTGTCACAAACAGGCTGTTTGCGGCATGACATTTGTCCCGCATGGGGGAGGGCGAGGGAAGCGCGCAAGCTAACGGAATAAATATCATCTTTACATCGCTTTGTTTCCATGTTATATTACGTTGAAACAGGGCGCGCATATTCGCTCGCAAACAGAACGTTCAGCCTGGCACAGCATCCGCTGTGTCATTGTCGTTCTTATTCCAGGTGCGTGTTTGGCGCATTTTTTGTAAGGAGTCATCGAGGGAATGGTCAACCAAGTCCAATATCTGACACCTGAAGGCTTCAAGAATCTTGAGAAGCGCCTCAGGTTCCTGATTGAGGTACGCCGCCCCGAAGTTGCTGAGCGTTTGCGCCAGGCGCTGGAAGAAGGCGGCGATTTGAGCGAGAACGCAGAGTATGAAGACGCCAAGAACGAACAGGCGTTTGTTGAAGGCGAAATCATGCGTCTGGAAGCCATCCTCAGCAGCGCGCAGGTGATCGAGGACACCGGCCAGAAGGATCGGGTCGTGTTGGGCGCGCGTGTGACGATTGTCGAGGAAGGCACGAAAGACAAGGAGATCTACTATCTCGTCGGTTCGGCGGAAGCCAACCCGACCGAAGGGAAAATTTCACTGGAAAGCCCGCTGGGCAAGGCGCTGCTGGGCAAGAAGGTGGGTGAAAAGGTCAAGGTGGATGCCCCGGCCGGAGAGATCACCTTTGTCATCAAGGAAATCGCCTGACGCAACTGCGCCAGCAGACAGTTGAAAGCCCCGGCCTGATGAGTCGGGGCTTTTTCTTTTGCGACATCCGGGCAGCCAGCGATGGTAACAAGGTGGGGTATAATGCGTCGAATTGTTGAACCTTTGCGCGCTGTCCCCGCAACGCTGCGGACAATCCGGCGTATGGCAACCACAACCATAAGCATCCGGCAAGGACCGAATAAGGTATGACCTGGCAACCCAACCGTCTGGAACAAGAACGCCTTGAGAAAGCCCGCGAGCTTGAGGCGCTGGGCATCGAACTCTATCCGCCACATGCCGAGCGCACGCACACCTGCGCTCAGGCAATCGCGGCCTTTGAAGCGCTGGAAACGAGCGACCCGGAAGCGGCGGAGAGTATCGAAGTCGCCGTCTGCGGTCGCATTCGCCGTGTCAACATCAAGGGCAAGATCTCTTTCCTGCATATCGAGGACGAGAGCGGTCGCGTCCAGTTGATGCTGCGCATCAACGACATGGATGAAAAGACCTACCTGCTCGTTCGGGACAAGCTGATCGACATGGACGACTTCGTTCAGGCCAAAGGCACGATGATGCGTACGCGTGCCGGCGAAGTGAGCGTTTTGGTACGCGAGTTCAAGCTGCTGGCGAAATCGCTCAGCCCGCTGCCGGTTATCAAGCAGCGACGGCTGGAAGACGGCACGATTGTCGAATATGGCGAGTTTTCGGATATCGAAACGCGCTATCGCCAGCGTTATGCCGATCTGGCCGTCAACCATGATGTGCGCGAGGTCTTTCGCAAGCGCTCGCGCACAATTTCCGCCCTGCGCGCTTTTATGGACAGCGAAGGCTTTCTCGAAGTCGAAACGCCGATTTTGCAGCCGATCTACGGAGGCGCGGCGGCCCGTCCGTTCGTCACCCATCACAACCAGCTCGATCAGGACCTGTACCTGCGGATCAGTTTCGAGTTGTATCTGAAACGCCTGCTCGTCGGCGGTTACGACGCTGTCTATGAAATCGGGCGGGATTTCCGCAACGAGGGCGTCAGCTACAAGCACAACCCGGAATTCACGCAGATCGAGTTCTACAAGGCCTATATCGACTACAACGGCGTCATGGACCTGACCGAGCGCCTGTTGCGCTATGTCGTTCAGCAGGTCACGGGCGGGACGGTGATCGAATATCAGGGGCATACGGTCGATTTCGGACCCGAATGGCCGCGTATTCGCCTGCGCGACGCCATCCGCCAGCACACCGGAATCGACTACATGGACTATCCCGATGCCGCCTCGCTGGAGCAGGCCATCCGCGATATCGGCGATCAGGTCACGCCCGGACAGACGTGGGGCAAGCTGGTGGACCATCTGCTGGGCAAGCATGTCGAACCCAAGCTGATCCAGCCGACGTTTGTCATCGACTATCCGCGTGACATTTCGCCGTTCGCCAAGCGCGTGTCTTATGATGATTTTCATGTCGAGCGCTTCGAGTTTTTCATCGCCGGCATGGAGATGGGCAACGCCTTCACCGAACTGAACGACCCGCGCGATCAGGAGCAGCGTTTTCTGGACATGCAGCGCCTGTACAGCAGCGAGGATGATGAGGCCACGCCGCTGGACGAGGACTATCTGCGCGCCATGCGCTACACCTGACCGGGCCACCGAAAGGGATATGTACATACCCGAGGGTACGGGGCAAATGAAAAAATAGAAGATCACA
>QGUR01000472.1 GCA_003242205.1 Chloroflexota bacterium
GCTAGAAACATTGCACGGGCGGCTGTCATACCGCCTATTGTCTCGGAGACGCCTGCGGGCGTCGCGCCAGGGACAAGCCCCCGCCTTTAGGCGTGGGGTCTATGACAACCGGGCTATGGGTTATTTCGCCGGGTTGTGGTTATTTCGTACATAACAACAGGGCGGTTGCGATCGCGACCGCCCTGCTGTATTGGTACACCTGCCTTACGAGCTACTGGATTGTGACATCCGGGATCGTCAGCACCTGCCCGACGTAAATCAGGTTCGGATTGACCAGATTATTAACCTGTGCCAGCACCCACGTGTTGACGCCGAAGCGCCGCGCGATTTTCGCCAGCCAGTCGCCCGGCTGAACGACATAGGTCGTGCCGCCGCTCGCGCCGGTCTTCACGCATAGCACCTGCCCGGCGTAAATGAGGTTGGGATTCTGGATCGCGTTGAGCGACTGGAGTTCGGCCATGGTCGTGCCATAGCGCAACGCGATGCGGAACAGGTTTTCACCGCGCTCGACGGTGTGGAAGGTCTGGCAAACGTGTCCCGGCGCTGCCTGTGCCGGCGCAGCGAACGCCATGCCCAACAGCACGCTGAGCAGAACGAAAACGGAAACGAGATTTCTGTGCTTCATGATCGGGCGTCCTTTTCTTCACACAACTGCGTGTGCGACCGTTACTGTTCTAAAGACGCTGCGATCTCTTCGGTAGTTTCCTCAGTTTCCTGACTGCTATCCTACGCAACTACAACGCCGGCCCGACGCTGGAGTCGTTACCGGCTGTCTGGTTATGGTTGGGTGACGGTGAAGGGGCCGAGCAGAATGCTGTCGCCGCCATCGGCGCGCGGAATACGCGCGACATCCGGCAGGGTATAGTGGCCGGTGCGAACCGTGTATTCCCCCGGCGGCACGTCGAAGAAATCGGCCATGACGATCAGCCGGTCGCCGGTTCGCCAGTTGTGGGCCGAGATGGGCACGTCTGCGATCATCAGCGGCTCGGAGGCGCTGTGCTCCGCCGGGTACAGATGGTGAAACTGCTGCCGGGTTCCAGACACGGGCGGATCGCCTGCCACCCGCCACAGCGTCGAGATACGAAAACGGGGGCCAACCCAGCGGACCTGCCAGCCTTCGAGGATTACGCCGTCGGCCAGTTCAACCGGCTCTATTGGCGTGAAACCGTCGGGTAGCGTCTGCCCGTCATAACGCGTAGCGACAAATGGCAGTGCCCCTTCGCGTCGCGGAAAGGTCATGACAGCGCGCGCCAGCCTCGCCGCCTCCAGCGCTTCCCATGCCTGAAAGGGCGCCAGCGTCGCCATCAGGTACGCCGGTTCGTCAGGCAGAATCAACAGCGAGTCGCCGCGCACGATGCGGTGCGGTCGCTCCCACCACAACGCCTTGAAGATAGCGGCTTCGCCATCTACGTTCGGGTCGTCGCCATGGGTGAAGAACAGGACTGGCGCGTCGTCGGGCAGCCCGTAAGCGGCGTCGCGTAGCAGTCCAAGCGGTGTGCCGAGGCCGTTTGGCGTTTCGACCTGACCTGCCTGTGTCAGGCTGGCGCTGAGCTGCACCGTCCATACGGCGGCCAGCGCGATCCCGGTGGCCACGGCCAGCGCGCGCCACAGCGGTTGCTTCAGTAGGCAGACGCTTGCCCCGGCCAGCAGCGCCAGCGCAGGCAGCGCCACAAGTTGATAATGAACGAAAACCGGCGTGCTGTGGCGCAAAAAGAACAGCGGCGTGGCCAGCAGGAGCGTGCTCGTCAGTTCGGCCAGAAGATGCCCTTCGGTCAGCGGCCCGCCACCGGCGATTTTTCTGATGACGACAGCCAGCCCCGCCAGCAGCAGCAACCCGGCAGCGATGTGCGGCAGGGGGGACGCCTCCGGCGCGAGATCGCCCAGCGCCAGAAACTGCCAGTCGTGCGCGAGGCCGAGGCGCACCAGCGCTCCCGGCGCTTCCAGATCGATGACGGCCTGACCGCCGAACGCCGCGCCAAACTGGTCGCGCAGGGCGGGGTTTTGCAGCAGTTCCAGCGCGAACGGCAGCGCTGCCAGCGCCGCCAGCGCCGCGCCGCCGAGTACCGGGGGCCAGCGCCTCCACCAGCGAAAGCGAACGAACAGCCAGACCGAAGCCAGCGCCAGAGCGATGCCGGCAAAATGGACCTGAAAGGCGAACCCGGCAAGGAAAATGTGAAGCGCCAGCGCGACTTGATGCCGGTCGCGTATGGCGTGAAAGGCCGCCCATAACCAGATGGCCCCCAGCACGGGCAACAGGTCTTGCGCCCAGATGGCGCGCGAGTACAGTACGGCGTAGGGCGACGCGGCCATGACGGTTGCGCCGACCAGCGCGGGCAGCAGTCCCCACGCTCGGCGGGCGAGATGCCACGTCATGATAACGGCGATCAGGCTGAGCAGGCCGGTGAATAGCGTGGCGACCAGCGGGTCGGGCGAGATGGCGTAAGGCAGCGCGTAAATCCATGCCGCCGCCGGGAGGTTGGGCACGCGCCCCGACCACGGCAGCCGAGCGTGGCGAACTCCCCCCCACGTGCCCACAGAAAG
>QGUR01000163.1 GCA_003242205.1 Chloroflexota bacterium
TAATCTTATCGGCTATCCGCAACTTCATTACATGTAGTATTATAATTACTGTTGAGCAAATCCAGTCGCGTCAGGCTCTTAGGCATGCGTGTTCTCATTGTCGAGGATGAGCGAAATATCCGCATCTTATTGACCAGTATTCTTCGCCAGCAGGGTTTTGAGGTGGTTGAAGCCGTCAACGGCGCTGAGGCCGTGCGATGTCTTCAGGACAGCGGCCCATTTCGACTTGTCATCACAGACCTACGCATGCCCCACATGAACGGTATGGCCCTCCTCGAAATCCTGAACCAGCAATATCCGGACATTCCTGTTATCGTGACAAGCGCGTATACTCTGGCGGAATGGGCGACCCCGGTCGCCGCTAGTGCCTATCACTCGCTGCCAAAGCCGTTTTCCCACCGGCAGCTTGTCGAGGCGGTTCATGAAGCGCTGGATCTCACCGGATAGGCACGTTCGCCATTCGCGCTTAATAGTCCCACTTGCTGGCCTGGCAGTTGACGCACAACCTTCTGACTGCGCCCCGCATCTTTCCATCTAGCCCGTATTGGAGGTAACCCGTGACAAATATAAGCCGGTGGCTATTGCTGATTTTTATCCTGACAGGGGCGTTGGCCGTCTCTGCACAGGCCGAGATTACACTCGAAGCCTACACCGATGAAATCTTCGGTCTGGAAAGCGTCGTTCCTGAAACGTGGACCGAAGTCTCGCCCGGATTGTATGTGCGTTCAGCGTTCGAGAACGACCCGACATGGATCGCCCAGCAGGCGGCCCCTGTGCCGGCCAATACGGCCCTGAACGCGCTGCTGCCGCAGATGGGCCTGACCGAAGCGCCCGAACCGGCAGGCGAACGAGAAGCCAACGGGCTAACATGGACGCTGTACGAAACGGAAGTCTCCATACCGGTTCATGCGAGCATGGATCTTGCGCTGGCATCGTTCGGGGGACGCACCTTCCTCGTGGCGCTCAACGCCGTGCCGGATGAGCGTGACGCCCTGTACGAAGCGGTTTTCCTTCCGGCCGTCGATGCCCTGAGACCGTGGGCAGGCCCGGAAGCCACCGACCTGCCCTACGCGCAGGAAGAAGTGCAGATTGAAAACGGCGACGTGACACTGGCCGGCACACTCACCCTGCCGCCGGGCGACGGGCCGCACCCCGCTGTCGTGCTGGTTAGCGGCAGCGGCCCGCAGGATCGCGACGAGTCGCTTGCGCCGGTTTCGTCCATCAGGCCGTTTCGTTTAATCGCCGATGCGCTGACGCGCAACGGCATTGCGGTACTGCGCTATGACGACCGCGGCACTGCCGAATCGACCGGCGACTATAACACGGCGACGCTGCACGATTTCGCGTCTGATGCCCAGGCCGCGATTGACTACCTGATGAGCCGGGACGACATCGACCCAGAACAGGTCGGCATCCTTGGACACAGCGAGGGCGGGCTGGTGGCCGCCATGCTGGCGGCGGGGGATACCGATCTGGCGTTTCTCATTGCTCTGGCCGGGCCGGCTGTTGGCGGCCACGAACTGCTCGAAGTGCAGAACCGGCGGCTGATGGAGACGGCAGGCGCAAGTGAAGAGCAGATCGAAGGCCAGCTCGAATTCCTGCGCCAAGCCTTTGAGCTGGTCAATGTACAGGATTGGGGCGCGCTCGAAACGCTGTTGGAAGACACCGTCCGCGATCAGATTGAAGACCTACCGGAGAGCCAGCGCGCGGTTCTGGGCGATGTCGATGCATATGTCGAACAGGTGCTTGAAACCCAGATGGAAACGTTCCGGAGCGATTGGTTCGCCTCGTTCCTAGCGTATGATCCGGTTGAGGACTGGCAATCGGTCACGATTCCGGTGCTGGCCATCTTCGGCGGCCTTGACGTGCAGGTCGACGCGGAACAGAACGTGCCTCCGCTGGAAGCCGCGCTGGCGGTAGCCGAAAATCCGGATGTCACGATTGTGACGATTCCAAACGCCAATCACTTATTTCAGGAGGCCATCACGGGTGGTGTGCAGGAGTACGGCATGCTCGAACCGGACTTCACCGATGAACTGCTGCCCACCATCATCGACTGGCTGGCGGAACGCGTTCAGGTAGCGACGGAATAGATACTGTATGCCCCTGACCATCCGCGATGGTGGATGGTCAGGGGCGTCCTCAGCCGGCTCCCCTTGACTTATATGCGCGGCGCGAATTGCCTGTGCCCGCTCCAGTTCACATCAATGCCTTTGATGTCGCCGTTCTGGTCGCGCAAGAACGTCATTTCGACCTCGCCCTTCGAGCGAGCGAAGAAGGTCGTTTCGCTCATCGCCCGCACAATCGAGCTTGGCAAGCCGGGAACATGCATCATCAACTGGCCGTTCTCGACCCGGAAACTTAGTACGCTGGTGCGGCCAAAGTAAGTAAGCGAATAGTCGCCCTCG
This sequence comes from Chloroflexota bacterium, assembly GCA_003242205.1. Taxonomy (GTDB): domain Bacteria; phylum Chloroflexota; class Anaerolineae; order Aggregatilineales; family Phototrophicaceae; genus ZC4RG36. Next base: position 2,409 of record QGUR01000163.1, read on the forward strand.
TATTGCTTCAGTTGCGCCGGATCGATCTCGATAAACCTGCGCGCGCTCGGCTTCTCATAGGGAAGGCCAAAGACAATCGCTCCCAGCGCCTCTGTTAGCGCCTTCACCTCAGCGCTGCCAAGGTTCGAAAGCACGATGACCGTCACGTCATCGTCAACGAACCGGGCGAAATTGCTCATATAACCCGGCATGCCGCCGGAATGCCCAACAACCCGGCGTCCGTGAATGGATTCGAGTTCCCATCCATAACCGTATGGCGCAGTTCCATTCGCGGCCATGCGTTCCAGCGTGTCGCTCCTGACGATTTTTCCTGCCGCAAGCGCCCGGTCGAAGCGCAGCAAATCATCAACGGTGGCGTAAAGACCGCCTGCCCCATGTAGCGCTGTCTCGTCGATGAATTCGGCGTTGATGATGCCATTGCCACTGTCGACATATCCCTGCGCGCGATGTGGAATCAGCGGCGTTTCCCACGTGTATCCGGCAGTAGCCATACCCGCAGGCTCAAAGATTTGTTCGCGAATCGCCTCGCCATATGGCTTTCCGGTCATTTGCTCCAGCACTTTCCCCAGAAGCACCCAGTTCGAGTTGCTATAGGCAAACCGTTCTCCCGGCTCGAACAGGAGCGGTGCATCGCGGAACAGCGCGATCAACTCATCGGTTTTCAACCGCCGTTTGGCCACGGTCGGGAACGACGGCATGAGGATGTAATCGGGAATGCCGCTTGTGTTGCTCAACAGATGGTGCAGGGTAATGCGCTCACCATTCGGGTAGTCTGGCACGAAGCGGCTGACCGTATCTTCGACCGCCAGCACACCTCGTTCCACCCACTGCATGATTGCCAGCGCGGTAAACGGCTTCGTCATCGAACCGATACGAAAGACCGTCGCAGGCGTATTGGCTACGCCGTGCTCGTGGTTGGCCATGCCGTAGCCTTTGCGGAGCAAAATGTCGTCTCCGCGACGTACAAGGACCGCACCGCTAAAGCGATTGAGGTCCGCGTAGGCTTTTACGATGGCGTCAAGTTCGCTACCGAGTCCGGTTTTGAGAAAATGGCTGAAAACCTGTGGCTTGATCATGGCAGACTGCTCCTGATTATAACGGGCTGCTCGCAATTACATGCACAGACGTATGTAAAAGGCTGAAAAAAAGCGGCTAGGCGCTTTCGGCTCGCGTGAATTCAAGTCTGGCTCCCTGAATGTAGCGCCAGCCCGGTTTTGAACGGATCGCCGGTTGGCGGATATACAGTCCGCCGGATCTCCTCAGTTCTGATCAAAGGTATGGATGCGTTTCCTCTCTGCATGACAGGCTGCAAGTGTCGAGGTTGAGATTGAAAAGACCGCGCAGTACAGCAGTTTGCGCGAGCACAAACATACTATCATGCATGTATGCTTGCGTCAACAAGCAGCGGTGTTACGAGGTCATTGAAACCCTTATCCCTGTATCATCCGCCTTTGCCTATGATTAAGAGGGTTGTCTTTCGCCGGAGAGTACACTTCATGACATTGACGGAAGCTGTCTCCACTGCGCTGGCCGCCATTCACCGCCCGCGCCTTCACCTAACCCGAGTCCAGCAGCAGGCCCTGCTACTGGCGCTGTTGATGGCAGTGCTCTGGTGGCTGGTGGCGCTGTGGATACGCAGTACCGGCAAGGCTCACGTATGGTACGACCAGGAGCATGTTTTTCTGCCGAGCGCCCGGAATCTCGCTGATCCGTTTCAGGTAGCCGGATTTATTAATCCACCGTGGGCAGCGGTTGCCCTGCTACCGTTTGCGGCGCTTCCGCTACCTCTGGCTGTGCTCACACAGTTGTTCCTTCTCTTTGCTACAGTGGCGCTTACGACGCTTCGCTTTGGCGGTTCGTTGCGCTCGGTTGTCATCGCGCTGGTGTCATATATGGCCTTCGACAACGCGCTGGAGGTCAATATCGACTGGTTATCATATCTTGGCCTGCTTGTACCCGTAGCGTGGAGCGGGCCATTGCTGTTTAGCAAGCCGCAGAACGCGCTGGGATATTATGCCGGCTTTCGGTGGCAAATCTGGGGCAAAGCGGCTGCAATCTCAATTATCTGGTTTCTGCTATCGCTGCTCCTGTGGGGATGGTGGCCCGAACGCATGTTGCATGCAATTCAGACGAATCTTGTCGGGCAATCCACAAATCTTGCGCCGCTTATCCTGCTTCCCGCACCGGTCAGTATTGCCATTGGTCTCGTTCTGGCAGCACAGGCATACAGACGTCGTGATCCGTTGCTGGGCATTTTCGCCTGGCTATTTTTTGTCCCTTATCTGAAGTTCTACAGTCTTCTGTTGCATCTAGCGCTGGCATCCGCGCGCTGGCCGCGTATGGCGCTGCTGATCAGTGGCGTCATGTGGATTGTTTACGGTAGCCTCGTTGGCCGTTACCTGCTCGGCTTTTGATGCGTTGACGTTCCTTTCGCTCGCATGGTAAATTCAATGTCACCGTTATTATTAAGGGTGGCGCGCCGCAACCGGCTTCCAGTTTGAATCATCCGTTCTTATCCCTGCGGGCCGTGGCGTGCGCCCATCCGGGAGCATTCCCATGTCCGCTGATTTTGCCTCCCGCATCATTGGGATGGTCATTTTCGCTTTTCTGGGCGCGCGGTTGGGCGTCGATATGGCCAGTTCCGTCGCCTTGCCCGAGCTGGCGACGTCAACCATCTTCGCGCTGGTCGGCCTCCTGTTCGGCCTCGTCCTGACACCGTGGATCACCGTTCGGCCCGTGCGCCTGCTCAGCCGCACGATCAACGAGCTGCCGATGGAGGTGCTGTTCACCGGCGTTCTTGGGCTGTTGATCGGGCTGGTGTTGTCGCTGCTGCTGGCGTATCCGCTGTCGTTGCTGGGCCCGCCGCTCGGCAACCTGCTGCCGCCGCTGGTAGCCGTCCTGTTTGGCTATCTCGGCATGACCATGCTCAGCCTGCGCTCGCGCGAAGCCTGGCGTTTTCTCAACGAATGGCTGGGCATCGGGCGTAATCCGGCATTCATCGGCAGTGGAGCCGATCGCCAGTTGCTGCTCGATACCAGCGTGCTGATCGATGGCCGGATTGTCGATATTGCCAAGACAGGCTTCCTGGGCGGCACCATCATCGTACCGCGCTTCGTGATTTCGGAGTTGCACCGCGTGGCCGATTCTTCCGACCCGCAGCGGCGCAACCGCGGACGTCGCGGTCTGGAGAAGCTGAAGGAATTGCAGAGCACGCCGTCGATTCCATTCAAAATCATCGAGGAGGAGATCGATGAGCAGGATGAAGTCGACGACAAGCTGATCGCGCTGGCGCAAAAGATGAACGCACCGATTTTGACCATCGATTATCCGCTCAACCGGGTCGCAAGCGCGCAGGGCGTCATGGTGCTGAACATCAACCAACTGGCGAACGCCGTGCGCTCAGCCTACATTCCGGGCGAGACATTCCCGATTCACATCATTCAGGAAGGCCGGGAGCCGAATCAGGGCGTTGGCTATCTGGAAGATGGCACGATGGTGATTGTCGAGAACGGGAAGGCGTACATGGACCGCACAACCTATGTGACGGTCACCAAGCTAATCAATAAGGACACCGGGCGCATTATCTTCGCCCAGCCCGAAAACATGCGCTCCTAGCCGGCTATCCGGCGGCGGCATCAGCGGCCCGCGACCGCATAAATGTTATAGCCGTGCCGGCTGTAGACGCGCTGCATGGTATCCGTCCACCGGGGCGCAGCGGCAGTGACGCTCGAACCCGACAGCGCCCGTTCCGCCGGGCCGTAGAAGACGTAGGCAACATCAAAGCCTTCGAGCAGCGCAAGCCGTTCAGCTTCGCTCATCGCGCCGCTGAAGAAACGGCGCACCTGATCCGACTTGCCGGCATAACCGATGGTCTCAGGCCCGTGCCCGACATACGCACGCACATCGGCGTAGGCGGGCAGCACATTGCCGGTCGACGGCGCGCTCAGCACGACCGAACCGGGAGCCGCGTGCCGATTCAGCCACGCCAGCGCCTCAATTTCGGTTGCCGGGCGAAAGACCGGCTCACGTCGTGTTGTCGCCGCTCCCCAACTCCCCAGATAAACGATCAGGCTGCTGATCGAGGCGACGGCTGCCACCGGCAATGCCAGCCGGAGAAATCGTCTGCCGGCGTGGCGACCGTGCTTCATGCCCCATGCGCGCGCCGTCGCGTATAGCCCGGTTGCAGCGAGAAGCGCCAGCGGCACAAGGACGCCTTCCCCAAGCCGCCGCTGAACATTGATCGGCACGTATACAACCGGCAGGGCCATCAAAGGCCATGCCGCCAGCAAGGCATAACGCCCGTACAAACGGGCGCGACGCCAGGCAAAGCGCCAGCCCGCCCACGCCGGAATGAGCAGGACGATATAAGCCAGCAGATAATGCAGCGGCGGCGGCGACGGAAGCTGGTTTTGAGCCGACCATTGCGAAAATGCTGGATGCTGTCCGAGCACGACTGCGTAATAGGCGAACAGAGGCAGCGAAATCGCGGCGCTAACGCCGCCTGCAAAGGCCAGCCGTGTTGGGAAATCCCCCCGCCGCAGCCAGAGCGCCAGCCCCCACACGCCCAGAAGCAGATAAATGATCGCCAGATAGAACGGGACAGCCAACCCGACGACGATCCAGCAAATCGCCGCCAGCGCTGCCTGCGCCAGCGGGCGGTGGCCATCAACGATTTCGACCAGCAGCATCAGTCCGGTCAGTAAAGCCGCGCGCGCCAGCGCCAGATGAGGCAGCCCGAACAGGATCAGGAAGGTAAAGCCTTCGGGGATGTAAAATTCCGGGGCCAGCCCAAACCCGGCGAACGCCAGCACCCAGCCCAGCCCGCCGCCAAGAATCGCCAGCCACAGCGCCAGCGCGCGAACTATGGGCCGCCGCGCAAACAGGGCGATGAAGCGGTAGAGCACCGCGATCAGCAGGATGCCGAAGACGACGCGCATGCCGTGATAGACCAGCACCAGCAGCGGCGTCAGCGCGGGATCGGTGCGTTCGACAACAAGGCCGGTCAGTTGTCCCGGTAGCAGATACGGCAGGAACAAAAGCGGCGCGCCGTCGTGTGGCTCCGCCGTGTAAAACAGATGGAAATCCCATAGGCCACGCGCGCCCAGCCGCATCTTGCCGAGGTAGGAGTTACCATCTTCGACGCCAAACAGGAAGCCGCTAAAGCGCCAACCGGCGCCCTGCGCGCTCCACGCCGCCAGATACGGCAGCGTCGTGACAAGCGCCATCAGCGCCGCGACGGCGATCACGCGACGCCACTCCCGGCGCGTGATCAGGCGTTCGTGCGTGCGTGAGAAGCCGGATTGCACGCCGGAGCGATTACCAGAGATGGCAGGTGCGTGCATGACGGCTCGTTTCGTTCAGCCGCCATCGTCCATGTCAGCGGCGGGGCCCAAAATCTCGTCGAAAACTTCCGGCTCGATCAGGTCTTCGAGACTCACTTCACTGAGGCCATAGCGCGGCGTCACGATCCGGTAGCCATAAGCGGCAGCCCACTCAGTCAGCGCGGCGACCGCCGGGCGAATGGCGTCTCCCGGCTCGAAGGGATCGCCAACCGCGAGCAGTACCGGCTCGCCACTGGCGTCCTCCTGAAACAGCGCCCAATAGCCGTCGCCGGTCAGACCAATGTACGCCTCCACGCATTGCTCCTGTCGCTTTGGTTGCTACAGATCGTCGCCGATGCCGCCCATATCGCCGCCCGCATCGGCTTCAAGCGCCGGCCCAAGCTCCTGCTCGATCTTTTCAGGGCTTTCACCCTTCAGCAGGCGCTCGGTCACCTCCTTATAGGTATCGCCCAGCCCTTCTTCGTCCTGCCCAAGCTGGCGCATCATCTCGCCGACTTCGCGCGGGTTGCCGCCTTCCAGCACGCTCAGCATTTCGTCCGAAGACATATTCTCGTAATTGCGGCTTGGGCGCGCAATCGCCACGCGGCTGATCAGACGGGTCAGATCCGTACTGCCGCAGTTCGGGCAGGTATGCGTCGCCTCGTCATAGTCCTTGTAGGTCTTGTAGAACAGCGCCACACGACGCCCGCACTGGTTGCAGCGATAGTCGTATACCGGCATAATTCATCCCTTGTAACGTTGTTCTCATGTCGATTATAACTGGCGCCACGCCGCGAAAGAACCCTGCATGACTCAAGATACTCCCTCAGGTGAGCGGCGGCAGCATCCGCTCGAACGCCCGCCTGTCGCCCCGCCTGCACGACCACCATCGGAAGAAGGCGAAGACCAGCCACGCCGCGTGCCGGTGCAGTTGCCGCGGGTAAGCCCGATCGTCACTTACGCTTTGCTGGCGATCAATACCGGCATTTTCATCCTGCGCGCGTTGTCCCCAGAGCTGGATCAGGAAATCTTTATCTGGGGCGCGAATATCCCGGTGGCGGTGCTTAGAGGCGGCGAATATCACCGTCTGTTATCGGCGATGTTCCTGCACGCCGGCATTTACGGGCTGAACAACACGCTGGTACTGGGCAACAGCCTGCACATCATCCTCAATATGTACATCCTGCTGTCCGTCGGCTCGGTGCTGGAACCATTGTTCGGCCATGCCCGCTTCGCCATTATCTACCTGCTCGGCGGGCTGCTGGGCTCGGTCTTCAGCACAGTTCTGGGCGGCGATATTGCGTCGGTCGGCGCGTCGGGCGCGGTGTTCGCCATACTGGGGGCCGAGTTCGTCTACCTCTATCGCCATCGCGGGCTGCTCGGGCCGGCGGCAGACGCGCAGATGCGTTCGCTCATCACATGGGGCCTGATCAACTTCCTATATGGCGCGCTGACGAGCATCGCCGGGACGCGCTTCCGCATCGACAACTGGGGCCATCTGGGCGGGCTGATCGGCGGGTTGGTGCTGGCATGGTTCCTGACGCCGATTTTGGTCGTCAAACGGCGGCTGGAGCCGCCTTATGCGGCCTATGCCGAAGACACCAATCCGCTAGAGCGGCGGATTCCCGTCGTCCTGGCGTACTGCGCGGCGCTGGTCGTCATCCTGATTATCGCGACCGCCAGCGCGGGCGCTGTCTAAGGCCCGGCGCGTTTCCGCCAGCTCCCAGCGCAGAATGGCAAGCTGCTGGGCCACTTCTTTGCTCTCTCGCGTCAGCCGCGAGATGACGGTCGAGAAATGCAGCAGGATAGCGAGCAGAAAAATGATCGCGACCAGAAACAGCGCTGCCGGCGGATAGGTGACGACGCCGAGCAGGTTCGCCAGTTGGTCGAGCATGGGCCGCGACGCGCTCAGCAGGATCAGCGTGAGGGCAGTTGCCAGCCACAACAGCGAATAATCCTCGCGCAGTTTGCGCCGCCGCACCAGTTCAAGCACCAGCAGCAGCGCCCCCAGCGACACGGCCAGCCCGACAATCGTCACCCTGTCCACAATCGTTTGCTCCTCAATCTCATGCGCGAAACGCATTGATAACGCCGCCCCTGACCGTTACACCAGAGGCGGCACAATATTAACGGCGCTCACTGCGCTGCGATAATCGCCTGTGCCTGCTCGACCGTC
>QGUR01000473.1 GCA_003242205.1 Chloroflexota bacterium
CGGAAGCGTCGCTGAAGGTGTGGGAAGCGCTACTGCAGGTGATCAATCACGGTACGGAAACCCGGGCGCAGGTGCGCCTCCGGCTTGACAGGATCGGTACAACCACAGCGGTTCAGGATTTCCTGAGCTTTGTGACGGGCGCGGCTGCTATCAGCAAGAGCGAATATGTCGCCAGCCCCGGCTGGTAGCGCTAGCCGGCAAACGTCAGATCGGGGTTTTTGAACGGGATGAGCGCCAGCACGACGGCATGCGCGTAATACGCCACCCGGTCGATGACGTCGCCGGTCAGAAGCCCGACCGAACCATTGCGCCGTTTTGAATCGGTTCGTCCGAAAACCCGGTCGTCGGCATGGCCGAGTTCGACGCCCTGACGAACGAGCGCGGCGACTTCTTCCGGCAGGATGAACGTCGCCGTGCGGCTTGAGCCGGAGCGTTCGCGCCCCAGAACCACGATCCACGCGAACGCCAGCAGCCTGTCCCCATCTTCGGCAACGCCACCCTCGATGCCCACCCAGAAGCTGGCTTCGGGGCGCTGCGCTCGCGCGGCTTCCGCCCGGTTGCGCGCGCCTCGTAGCGTTTCTTCATCGCTCATCGGCTGGCTGCTGACGCCGGACTCCACCTCGATGCCTTCGACCGAAAACGCCTGATCCGGGAACAGGCGTTGAAAACCCTGTAACGTAGCTTCGACTTTGACCGGATTGGCGGAAGCGACGACGATTCGGTTCATTCTTCCTCGTTTTCAAACAGCCATGGCGCGTGATAACGCAGGTCATAGCCAAACTCGGTTTCGCGCCAGTCTTTCCCCAGAATACTGGAGATCGGCAGGAAATACTCGTGTTCGCGGATCGAGCTGGCCGCGCGTAAGTTGAACCACGAAGCCGCGCGCACTGCGCTATTGACGTCGATGCCGGGCTGTCGCAGGATCAGCCCTTCGACCTTGCCTTCAGTCAACATGACCTTGTAACCGATCGAGTCGATATTGTCCCATGTGGTTGTAACCGACATCCCCGGCGTTTGCAGGCGCACGCCGTCCGGCGTGACGATCAGCCGCATCAGGCGCGACAAAATGGCGAAGACCAGCGCCGCAGTGAAAAGAAGGACAAAGGACATACCGAAGACGTCGGTGAGGCTTACCCCTATGTCCATGAACGGCAACAGGATCATGAAGATGATGAGCGAGACAGGCAACCACCAGAAGCGACGCAGTAAGACATTCTGGTTGATGTAGTAGTGCTTTTCAAAAGCTGTCTCGCCCACGTTGCAACCTCCCGCCTTCGGTTTTATTCATGCATATTTTATGGTTGGGTGGACGGGTTGATCATAAAGTCCGGCGCGGAACTCGTATCACAGGATGATGAAGGCTTTGAGTACCGCGAACACGCCAAAGGCGGCATGAGCGAGGATAGCCGCCCGTGTCGAGCCGGTGGCCGCGCGGTTCAGCGCGAAGACAAGCCCGTGCAGCGTTGGCAATATCAGGCTATACCACACTGCCGGGTCCTGCGGATTACCCAGACTGCCGGTCGTGTAGACCGCCAGATGGAAGATGCCATAGGCGACTGCCGACAGGAGCAGGCCGGGCCACGCGCCGAGCGCAGACCTGAAAATGGGCTGGGCGATTCCCCGGAAGATCAGTTCTTCTCCTGCCGGCTGGGCAATCACCATCAGCAACCCGGCGGACAACCATGCGATGGCATCATCCGGCGCTTGCGCCAGCACCAGCAGTTCGGGCATGGGCAGGAATTCCCCCGTGACGCCGAGGCTGAGCAGATCGAGCAGCATGGCGAAACCGATATTGATGACGAGCAGCAGCGGCAGCGCGACGCCGGGCGACTGCAAGCGCAGCGCGGCTCGTTCCGCGGCTGAACGCCGCGACTGAAAGACGAAGATGACGATCAACAGCGCGGCGATCGTCCACGCCAGCAGCAGCCACGTTTGGCGCGGACCAAACCACGACTGGACGAATGCGACGGCGGCGACATTGGCGATGAACGCCGCCACAATCGACAGCAATGCCATGGTCACGGACCATGGCGGGCGGGCTTCAAGCGTTGAAATGCGGTCGAGCAGGGTGTTGCGATTGGCCATTGACGAAACGCGGATCCTTTTGTGCGCTACGGTTGCCGGGGCATTGTAACCCGGCAGGCGCGCGCACTGCTATCGTGTTTCGCGTATCTGGTATGATTGCGCCATGCGTCTCCTGCACCTGACACCCTATTACGCCCCGGCCTATCCATTTGGCGGCGTCGTTCGCGCCGTCGAAGGTATGGCGCGCACCCTCAGTACCCGCGGGCATGAGGTGACCATCCTGACGACCGACGCGCTGAGTCCGCACCGTCGTTACACCGGGCCGATGGATGAGGAATGTGACGGCGTGCGCGTGATACGCGTGCCGAACCTGCTGGCGCGCAGCGCGTTGAACCTGTCTACACCGCGCGGGCTGTCGCGTGTGGCCCGGCATGCCCTACAGACTGCCGATCTGTTGCATCTTGTTCTTTTATACAAATCCCAGACCCCCAGAGACGATAGTAGA
>QGUR01000474.1 GCA_003242205.1 Chloroflexota bacterium
TTATAAAAAGCAGGTCTTCGACACGTTCATGGCGATCCTCAACGCCAGCGTGCTGGAGGTGCGGGGCGTGGGCCATCTCTATGCGGGGACTGCGGTCGGCTTTGCCACCATGTTCCGCAATCTCGGCGGTGCGCTGTCGCCGCCGCTTGGTAACAGCCTGACCGTTTTCGGGTTGAATGCGCCGTTCCTGTTCTGGGGCAGTCTGGGCCTTTTCGCCGCGCTGATGTTCGCTTTTGCGCTGAAGCCGGAACAGGGCGCGGCGGAGTAGAAGGGCAAATAGCCATGGCTCATTTACCGCCGGCACGGGATGTTCCTGCTAACCCGCTGGAAAAGCCGGGGTACGCGCTCGAATTCCATGATGAATTCGACGGGCCTGATATTGACCCGGAGAAATGGCTTCCTTTTTATCTGCCGCACTGGAGTTCGCGGGCGCAGTCCGCGCCACGCTACACGCTTCAGGATAGCTGCCTCGTGTTGCAGATTACCCGGGACCAGCAGCCCTGGTGTCCTGAATTCGACGGCTTCGTCCGCTGCTCGTCCATCCAGTCGGGGGCATTCTCAGGCCCGGTCGGGAGCAAGCTCGGACAGCACCGTTTCAACGACCGGTTGACCGTGCGCGAGGCGCAGGCGAACGTCCGCAAGTATACGCCGCAGTACGGCTACTTCGAGCTTCGGGCCAGAGGGCTGGCCACCAGCGCTAATCATGTTTCCCTGTGGATGATCGGCTACGAGGATGTGCCGGAACATTCAGGCGAAATCGCGGTCTTTGAGTTGCTCGGCTCTCAGCGCGGCCCGGCGTCATCCATCGTGCGCTACGGCGTGCACCCGTGGGGCGATCCAACCCTCGCCGACGAGTTCTATGAGGAGCGGTTCGACATCGACACTGCGGCATTTCACATTTATGGTGTGGAATGGACGCCAGAACAGGTCGATTTTTATCTCGACAACCGACGCATACGGACGATTGACCAGTCGCCGCAATACCCGATGCAGTTCATGCTGAGCATCTATGAACTGCCGTTTGCAGACGCGTGGACCGGGCCGTACAACCCGGATGAACCGTATCCCAGAGAATTTGTGATCGACTATTTCCGGGCCTATCAGCCAATCGGTGGATATTAAGTCATATACCCCACAGCTATAGCTGTGGGCTTCCAAACGGAGTTTTCAGTGAAGGTAACCATCCGACAGGGCGATATTTACTGGGTGCAGCCTGAAGCTCCGGACGGTGAACCGCCGCGTATTTCCCATCCTCATGTCATCATTCAGGACGATGCCCTGAACCAGAGTGATCACGCTACGGTCGTGGCTTGCGCGCTGACGACGAATCTGGCTCGCGTTTCGATGCCCGGCAACATTCTGCTCGACGCGGGCGAGGCAAACCTGCCCCGGCCGAGCGTTGTCGAAGTCTCCAAGAGCGTGACTGTCGAGAAGGCGAAGCTCGGCGAATACATCGGCACGCTCAGCGCCGAACGCGTCGCACAGATTCTGGCAGGGCGGCGCTTTGTGGAGACGTCGTTTTTGCCAGATGGACGAAAACCATCGGCGACATGTAGTTGACCGCTTTTAACCAGCGGCCCGCCAGCGCAAGTGGCATGCACATCATGGCGTGTCTCGTCAGGCTTCAGGGCTTCCCCATTTTGAACCATTTTTAACGTTCTTTATGATGCCTATAGCGATGAGCATGTGGAGACGCTGCTAGATTATCTGGAGTGGATAGTTCTGTAGCCGGAAGCAGGTGGCTTGACAGCGTCTCCATCTACTGAGGAGACAATGATGACCTTTACACAACGCGATCTGGTGCGGCTTCATAGCGGCATTAGCGGCATGACGCCAAAGCTTCTGCGGCAGATTTTGCAACAGGCGCATGACGACGCTATCCCGCTTGCCGACCTTTTTTCGCTTTCAGCAGTCGACTGGCAGACAAAATTCCATATGCCGCCTAAAGTCGCGGAAGCGCTTGCTAGTTCGACAGACGAACAGGCAGAACAGACGCTGGCAAAACTTCGGGAGAAGCGTTTTCGTCTGGTCACGTTTCTGGATGAGGATTATCCGCCATCGCTCAAGCGGGTTGATGATGCGGCACCTCCTCTGCTCTATATCCACGGTGATACTGCTCTGCTCCGGCAACCGGGAATAGGCTTCGGTGGCTCGCGCAATGTCAGTAGGGATGGCCAGCGCGCGACTGACGAACTGGCCCGAAGTGCCGTCAAGGATCATCAGGCGACCGTCGTCAGCGGTCATGCGAAGGGCGTCGACACGATAGCCCATCAGTCAGCGTTAGCTGCCGGCGGTGTGACAATTCTGGTTTTGCCTGAGGGCGCGCTGAAGTTTCGGCTGAATAACGAATTGCGCTCGTACTGGGCAGAAGCCGCGAACCGTATTGTCGTCGTAACACAGTTCGCGCCGAATGAGCCGTGGGCAACGCGCAACGCCATGGCGCGAAAGGCAACGGTCCAAGGTTTATCTCGGGCGTTCGGCGGATTGGAACCGGGGGCGAGGAGGGGGGAAACATGGGCGCCAGTAT
>QGUR01000164.1 GCA_003242205.1 Chloroflexota bacterium
ATAATAGCTTATGTTTCTTTTTTTTTTTTTCAGCCGAAAACCGGAATCCGGGTTAGGGTCCCTGCACTTGGCTCGGAGATTTGTATAAGAGGCAGGCGTGGCGCGATGGCGGTTGTTTACCGCGCCTATCAGCCGTCTGTTCAGCGTCAGGTGGCGCTCAAGGTCATCAAGCTGGACGCAGGGCTGGGCGACGATGACGAGTTTCGCCGCCGGTTCGCGCAGGAAGCGGAACTGATCGCATCGCTGGAACATATCCACATCCTGCCGGTATTCGATTACGGTCTGGCCGAAGGGGAAATCGCCTATATCGCCATGCGCCTGCTGCGTGGCGGCTCGCTGGCCGACCTCCTGAAGGACGGCCCGCTGCCCCTCGAACGCGCTGCGGATATTATCACGCAGGTGGCGCGCGGGCTGGCATATGCCCACCGGCGTGGTGTCATCCACCGCGACCTCAAACCGAGCAACATTCTTTTTGATCCCAACGGCAATGCCTTCCTGACCGACTTCGGGCTGGCCAAAGTGCTGGCTTCGCCGGACATGACACGCCCCGGCAACTTGGTCGGGACGCCGGCCTATGTGTCCCCGGAGATGCTGCGGGGAGAACCCATTGACCACCGTTCCGACGTTTACAGTCTGGGCATTCTGGCTTACGAAATGCTCACGGGCAGGCTGCCGTTTGAAGCGCAGAATGGCAATATCCTGTCGCTCATCCGTATGCATCTTGAGGATGAGCCGCCGAGCATGCGGGCCATTAATCCGAATATCCCTGCTCAGGTCGAGGCGGTCGTCATGCGCGCGCTACGGAAAGACCCGAATCTGCGCTATGACGACACCGAACAGATGGCCATCGCATTGAACAACGCGCTTGGGCGGCAGTGGACGACGGGCACGTATCTCGCCATCACAGCAGACGCCGGGACAACTGAGCGGCGCTGGTTTCGGCGTTTCAACCGCCGCACGCTGATTGGCTTCACGCTTGCGGCGCTGGCGCTGATCGCCGGTTGTGGCTTGCTTACGGTGCGGTTCGCGCCGGGCATTGTCGCCGCAATAGCGCACTATCGCCTGCTGGAAGGCGTGTCCGGAAGCCCCGACGATGCCCAACCCAGCCGCGTCGAGATCGAGCTGGCCCGAATACGTCTGGGGGCGGGCGGTTTCATTGCTTTCCTTGCCTGCACGATGGATAGCACGTTTCAGGCGACGCGCGCCCGCGAGCTGGGTGAAATGGCCGCTCAGTATGGCTTTGATTACCGGGTCTATGATGCCCACAATCAGGAGCAGGTTGCGCTCGACGAAATCGACCGGGCGCTGGCTGAAGGCGCGCAGGCCCTGATTATTTGCCCGCTGGATGCCGAGCGCTTTAAGTCGAAGCTGACGGCGCTGCGGCAGGCCGGGATTCCGGTTGTCATCGCCTGGGCCTTCGACTCCGGGTATGGTTTCGTCGTGCAAACGCAGGACTATGAAACGGGGCTGGCAGCCGGGCGTCTGGCAGGGCGCATTATTCAGAGCGAGCACAATGGCCGGGCGGCTGTCCTGCTGGTGTCCAATTCACACTTTTATCCCGCCGAGTTGCGGGCGCGTGGCATCCGGGATGGACTGCTGGAGGCCGCCCCGGATGCGACGCTGCTGGAAACAGAGGAAGCGATCACGCGCGATCAGGCGTATCAGGCGGTTTCGCGGGTCTTGCGAGATGGACCGGACCTCGCGGTCATCCTGACCGTGACGGACTCGACGGCCTTCGGGGCGATTGATGCGCTGGAGGAGGCCGGTTACGAACCTGACGATGTCGCCGTTATCAGCATTAACGGCGAGGCGCTGGCGGTCGAGTATGTTCGCAAGGGCCACTTCCTGCGGGGAACGGTGATTATGGATCGACAGGCAGGCTCGCAGCTTGCTTTTGACGCGATTGTGCGGATGCTGGCAGGCGCGACCCTGCCCGAAAAGATTCCGCTGCCACCAGGCGAATTAATTACCGGGGATACATCTATAGGTATGTGATACTGGCGAGGGGCGAGTAGTCGTCACAGGATATTACTGCCGGGATCGGTGGTAATACGTTAGACTGTTTAGGTGCAAGAGAGGTTGATCGCTTTTTTATGCTTGACGACTATTCGAATCGCCAGATTGGGGACTTCATCGTCGAGGAGCAGTTGGGACGCGGCGCGATGAGCGTTGTCTATCGCGCTGTCCAGCAGTCCTTCAACCGGCGTGTGGCCCTGAAAATTATCAACCTCAATCTGAATCCGCTGGCGCGCGAGAACTACCAGCCCTATTTCATTCAGGAAGCCAAGGTCATCGCGACGCTGGAGCACATTCACATCGTCCCGATCTACAACTACGGCGCGGTCGATGAGGAGTCGTCGTATATCGCCATGCGGCTGCTGCAGCGCGGCTCGGTGCTGACGCTGCTTGAAGACGGAATTGTCGATCTGTACCGGGCTGTAGACATCTTTTCGCAGGCGGCGCGCGGGCTGGCGCACGCGCACGGGCGCGGCATCATTCACCGCGATCTGAAACCGTCGAACATCCTGCTCGACGATCTAGGCAACGCCTACCTGACCGATTTCGGTCTGGGTAAGCTGGCGGAGGTCTCGCTCGATCTGACCGAGGCGGGCAATGTCATCGGAACGCCGCTGTACGCCTCGCCCGAACAGCTTACCGGCGACCCGATCGACCACCGTACCGATATTTACAGCATGAGCGCGATTCTGTACCACATGCTGACGGGACGCCCGCCGTACAGTCTGGGCGAAGGCGGGCTGGGGGAGTTGATTCGCGCGCAGGCGACCACGCGCCCCGATCCGGTCTGCCAGCTAAACCCGCTGGTTCCGGCTGAAATCGACGAGGTGATCCTTCAGGGCTTGAGCCACAATCCCGATGACCGGCCGTCCAGCATTGAGGAAATGGCCGAAACCATCAACCGGGCGCTTGGCCGGCGCTCAAGCCCGAACAGCGATCCGCTGATCTACGTGCGGGAAGTGACGCAACAGGCGTTGCAGTCGCGGGGATCGCAGCAATTAAGGCTGATCGCCACCATGATCGGCATTGTGGTGGTGGCTGCCATTATGATTGCCCTGAGTGGCGGCGCGCGTGGCCGTCCGCAACCCTCGGTTCGCGCCGGGGCGCGCGGGGACGCTCAGGATGTCGCGCCGGCTCCGGCGGAAATTGAGGCGGCGCGCGCCGCGCTCGGTTCCGATGGCTTTATCGCCTTTGTCGCCTGCGGGACCAGCGCGGCGTTCCACGAAACGCAGGTCGAAGCTATGGCCAGACAGGCAGCCGAATATGGCGTCGACCTGCGCGTTTACGACAGCCAGATGGATGTGTATCGCCAGACAACCGAACTTGAGCGCGCACGCGTTGAAGGCGCGCGCGCCATTATCCTGTGCGCGCTCGACAGTAACGCGCTTGCCAGCAGTCTGGAGGCGGCGCAGGCCGCCGGCATTCCGCTCGTCCACATGAACCCGGTTCAGCCGCTTTACGGGGGCGTGGTTCTGGATGGCGATCACCTCGCGCTTGGAAACCGGGCCGGCACGCTGGCCGGAAACCTGATCCAGTCGGAATTTGGCGGCGAAGGCCGTGTGCTGTTGCTCGAATATGGCAGCCAGGAATTGATTCGGGAACGCGCGCGCGGCGTTGAAAAAGGGTTGTCCGAAGCGGCTCCGGCGTCCTATATCGTCAGCCGTCTGGCGGTGAACTCTGCTGAGGAGGCGCGCCGGGAAGTCGCTTCCCTGATCGAGCAGGGCACTTCGTTTAACGTGCTCATCAGCGTGCGGGATGGCGTTGTCTATGACGCTATCGAGGCGCTTGAAGCGGCGGGCATCTCGCCTGAAGAAGTCGTGGTGATCAGCATCGACGGAGAAGAACGCGCGCGCCAGTGGGTTGATGAGGGGCGTTATCTCAGAGCGACCATCGAGGTGGATGGCGAAGCCAGCGGGATTATGGCCGTCGATACGGCTGTGCGGCTGCTCGCGGGTGGCTCGGTCCCGGAATACGTCGGTTTTCCCGGCGGGGACGTTTACACCGCCGGTTCGCCTGTGCAGGAGGCGACGGCTGCGAACGCGCCCTGAAGTGCAGCCGCCTTCTGGTCTGGTCTACAACCACCGCTGTTCCGGCGCGACTTCGCGGTTTGCCGGGACAGTTGTCGCTGGCAGAGGATACGTTAAAATCGGTTTACCAGTTTTCAGTTTGAAGTGAATGCGCATGGCCACATCCTCTCCGGCCCGGCCTGTTCCCGGTCTGTTTCGCACACGCCGTGGGCGGGTAATCCTTGAGAATCTCACGGCTTATACCTTTCTGTTTCCTGCCGGCCTGATTATCTTCCTGTTTGGTATCTTCCCCGTTGCGTTTGCGCTTTATGTCAGCCTGCACCGGTGGCGGCGTCTGCCCGAGCGCTACACCGGCATCGACAATTATGTGCGCGCGCTCGACGATCTGGCTTACGTGTTTTTCTTCTGGCTGGCCGCCGCCGCGCTGATCTACGCGCTGGTGCTACTGGTCCAGTTCTGGAAATCGACGCGTGGCCAGTCACGATCGCTGGCGTTGTTGCTGCCGGGCATCGCCAACGGGATCGCCATCCTGCTTGTTGTGCGCTGGTTTTTCACGGCGCTGCCGGTTGTGCTCGACATTCCCCAACGCCTGCTCGGTCAGGAGCGCGTGCCCGGTATTTTCATCAGCGAATTGGTCGCCAGTTTCCAGATGCCGGAAGTCGTCGCGGCGGCCAATCTGGCGCTGCTGATGACTGTGGCAGGCGCGGCGCTGAGCTATCTGCTGTCCCGCTGGCTGCGGGTTGGCGAAGCGGGGGCGTCGCTGATGCGTCCTACCATCGCCACGCTGCTGGCCGGGCTGGGCATTATCGGGCTGGAATTTGTCACGAGGTCGGTCAGCCTCGCGGTGGCGGAAGCGCAGGCCGCGGGCGAGTCGATGCCGCTGTGGACGCAAATTCTGCTCATCAGCGTTGGCGCGGCTCTGCTGGTTGCGGCCTACGCTCTATGGACGCGTGCTGCGCGCGAGCATGACGACCGGGTTTTCGTGCTCAAGGTGCTGGCGACGGTTGCCCTGATCGCGGGCGGTTATCTGCTGGTCGCCGAACTGCCGCGCGCGCTCGACAACGCCGACCGCAACATGCTTCAGTCCTACAGCGTGACGGTGATGTTCGTGATCGGCACGGTTCCGTTCCAACTGGCGATTGGTCTGGGGCTGGCGTATCTGCTGTTTCAGAACATCAAGGGCAAGGCGTTCTTTCGCATGGTGTACTTCCTGCCCTACATCACGCCGTTCGTCGCCACGTCAGTTGTCTTCAAGATCCTGTTCTCGCACCGGCCCACGTCGCTGGCGAACGTCATTCTGACTAGCCTTGGGCTGTCGCCACAAAACTGGCTGCTGGAACCGCGCGGTATCTTCACGCTCATCTTCGGCCCGCAGCTTCCCGATATTCTCGCCGGACCCAGCCTCGCGCTGGTCGTCATCATGCTCTATACGGTCTGGACGTATATCGGTTACGACACGGTCATTTTTCTGGCGGGGTTGGTCAACATCCCCGGCGAATTGTATGAAGCGGCGCGCATTGACGGCGCTTCGGGCTGGCAGTTGTTCCGGCACATCACCCTGCCGCTGCTTTCGCCGACGACCTACTTCCTCTCGCTGATTGCGATCATCGGTACGTTTCAGGCGTTCACACAAATCTGGGTTATGCGGACGCCCGGATCGGCCCGATCGGTCGATACCGTGAGCGTCTACATCTACGAAACCGTCCGCACAACCGATCCGAACATGGGTTACGGCTCGGCTATGGCCTTCGTCCTGTTCGTGATCATTCTGCTGCTCACCTTTTTCCAGAACCGGATTTCCGAAAGCAGGGTGTTCTATGGCTGAAGGTGCGCGCCCTCTGGAAAGCGCTGCTGGCGCGCAGATCGCGACAGGTTCGCCTGCGCGCAGGCCGTTTTCATGGCTTACGTTTCTGGCCTATGTGGTGTTGATTCTCGGCGTCGTGCAGGCGGTTTTGCCGTTTTTGTGGATGATCAGCACGTCGTTCATGACGCTGAGCGAAGTCAACTTCGGCTATGTGCTTCCCGGCGCGCTGCGCTTCGAGAATTATCTGCTCGCATGGGAGAAGGCGAACTTCGGCCTATTCATGTGGAACAGCGTGCGTATCACCGCGATTACCGTCGCGGGCCAGTTGTTGTTCTGCATTCCTGCCGCCTATGCCTTCGCGCGCATGAATTTCTACGGCAAGAGCGTGCTGTTTACCGCCGTGCTGTCGACGCTGATGATCCCGGAAGTGGCCAAGTTCATCCCCAACTATCTGACCGTTATCTGGCTGGGACGCCTGAGCAACAGCCTGCTCGGCTTTGGCTGGATCAATAACTGGCCCGCGCTAACCGTGCCGTTTATGGCCTCGGCTTTTACGATTTTCCTGCTGCGCCAGTTTTTCGCCCAGATTCCCGAAGACCTGTGGGACGCGGCGCGCATCGACGGAGCGGGACATCTGCGTTTTCTGGTATCGGTCGTGGTGCCGCTTTCCAAAGCGCCGATCATGACAACCGTGACGTTTGCCTTCATCGGCTCGTGGAATGCGCTGCTCTGGCCGCTGCTGGTGACGCAGACCGACGACTGGCGTCCGGTCGCGGTTGGCCTGACCAAATTCGTCAGCAGCGACGCGCCAAGCGATTTTCACCTCCAGATGGCGGCCTCGGTCATGATGATCATCCCCATCCTGATCGTGTACTTCTTCACGCAGCGCCAGTTCACGGAAGGCATTGCCAGCAGCGGCCTGAAAGGGTAGCGGCTCGAAGCCAGACCTTCCTGTTGAGCGCATCGTCCGCTGTCGCGCGACTGTCAAAGTGGCCTTTGGCATCGAGCCTTCCGAAGCGTGGCGCTCCGGCAGTACGGGCGGCGTTCTCACCGGAACGCCGCCCGTTGTTGTTCGCGTGTTTGCGCGCTGCGCGCCGGTAGCAGACTCAGGGCGTTTGCACCGCGGCGGTGATCGTCACCTCGCCCTGCCCTGCGCCGCCGACCGCCGCGACGACCAACCGGTACTGTCCCGTCTGGGGCAGCTCGATGTTTTCTAGCCGGGAGTTCAGCGTGCTGTCATCCGCATCGTCGTTGCAGGCGATGGGCTCGCCAGCCGGGTCGAGGATCAGCAGCACCGGATCGAGCGTCGCCTCCTCGCCGGCCGTGACGCTAACCGTCAGGCGCGCGCCCGCGGGCGCGTCGAACGCAACGTGAATCTGATCGCCCGGCCCGGCAACGTCCGCGCTGATTTCGCCACCGTTTGCCGGCATATCCGCCGCGACGACCGCCGTCCCCCACAGGTCAACTGCGGCGGCGCAATCGGCGGCGGCCAGCGCCGGTTCTTCCATCGCGTTATAGACCCATGCGCGCAGGTGATAGGCATCGGCATAGGTCGCGTCGAGTGCGATTGCGGCGGTCAGGTCATCGACCGCCGCGTCATAGTCGCCCAGCAGATAATGGGCGTGGCCACGGTTGACATAGTTTACCGGTTGCATCTCCGGCACAAGATTGTTGCCTTCGATTGCGGCGGTCAGGTCGGCAATCGCCTGCTCCGTCTGTCCGATCTCCAGATACATGATGCCCCGCCCGCTGAGCGACGCGGCATTGTTCGGGTTGAGGCGCAGGGCCTCGTTATAGTCGGCGATTGCCTGCTCGTAATCGCCCGTGAAGCTGTGGATCAGGGCGCGCCCGTTGTAGGCCAGCCAGTTGCCCGGAACGCGCTCGATCGCGGCGCTGTAGTCGGCCAGCGCGCCTTCGGCATCGCCGAGATAGATGCGTAGGATGGCGCGGCTCTGGTATGCATCGCTGTTCTCCGGGTCGATCTCCAGTGCTCGTGTATACGCCTCGACTGCGCCCGTATAATCGCCCGTCGTCGACAGCGTCATTGCCAGCCCTTGAAAGCCTGTCGCGTCATCGGGATAGTGCGCGGTGATCTCGGCATAGTCGGCCAGCGCGTTTTCGTAGTCTCCGGCGAGATAATAGGCGAACGCGCGGCCGCTGTAATTCAGCTGGTGCATGAAGCCATCGGTATCCAGTTCGATGGCGCGGGTGAAATCGGCAATGGCGTCGTTATAGCGATCCAGTTTGTTGTAGATCATGGCGCGGCCGCTGTAGGCGTTGGCATAGGTCGGATCCAGTTCAATGGCGCGTGTGAAATCGGCCAGCGCTTCGCGGTCATTGTCAAGCTGCAGGTGCACGTTGCCGCGGTTGCCATAGGCGAAGGCAAATTCGTCGTTGAGTTCGATAGCCCGCCCGTAATCGAGCACGGCCTGATTCAGATCATTGAGCGCGTAGCGCGCGTTACCGCGCATGAAGTACAGGGCGTCCGCCCGGATATCCCGGGCCTGCGTTTCGCTCACCTGCCCGGCGGCGCGGTTAAAGGCTTCGATGGCGGCGGTGTAGTCGCCGCTGTAGTAAAGCTGCTGGCCCTGAATGAAGTTGACCAGATACTCGAACAGGCCGTCCATGCCGGAGAAAATATAGGCTGCGAACGACTCGAGTTCCTTGGCATCGACCACCAGATTGTCGAAATTCGCGGTTTGGGAGACGCGGCTGCTACGCGGCGTAATTTCAAAATTGACGTACATCCCCGCTTCGGCCACGCTGCCCCAGGCGACAATCGTGCCGTTGTACTGGTCGCTTAGTTCGCGCGCCCGTTCTGCATCGACAACCGTTTCGTTCACCCGGACAAAGGGGATATTTTGTGCTTTAAGCCTGAGTTCCAGACTGCGCTCGACGTCATCGCGCGCGTTAGCGCCAACGCGCTCAAAATTCGGCAGGACGACGCCGATTGCGTTGCCGGGGAAGGGCGTTGCGGCAACCGTCGGGTTAATGCGCGGGCCGATCAGCAGAAGCGCGACAATCGCAACGGCGACCAGCGCAACCGCGCCCACCAGCCAGACGGCGCGCCTGCGCTTGACCGGCGCTGTTACCTCTGATGTCTCGACCGGCGGCGCAGCGACGGGTTGTTCTGGCGCAGTCGTGGCGCTGGCGCTGCGCGTCTGCGACGGCGCGGCGGAATAGGCGGGCGCGCTCTCGCCCGCTGCTGGCGTCCATGTCTCTGTCGCGCCGGGCAATCCACGCACCGCTGACTCGAACGCGCTGGCAAAGTCGGTGACCGTCGGGAAGCGGCGTTCCGGGTCTTTCGCCAGCGCCTGTTCGAGCACGTAGGCCAGCGCGTCGGGCACGTCCTCGCGCCAGATGTTGGGCGAAGGCGGCGGCTGGTGCAGGTGCATGTAGATCAACTGGTGCAGCGACTCCGCTTCGAACGGCTGGTGGCCGGTCAGCACCTCGTAGATCAGCACGGCCAGCGCGTACTGGTCGGCGGCGGCTGTGACCGAACCGGCCTGCCACTGTTCGGGCGGCATGTAGGCCGGCGTGCCCAGTGTTTGCCCGCTGCGCGTCAGCGCGTCCTGTGTGTCCAGCAGTTTGGCGAGGCCGAAATCGACGATATAGGGCACGCCCCTGCTGTCGAACATGATGTTATTGGGTTTGATGTCGCGGTGGATGACGCCTTCGCTGTGGGCATAGTCGAGCGCGCCGGCAAGCTGCGTGAGCAGCGTGGCGACTTCCGGCAGACCGGGCAGGGGCGCTTTTCCGGCGCGGCGGCTTTCCAGCCGCTGGCCGAGCGATCCGCCCGCCAGCAGGCGCATGACGACATAAGTGATGCCGTTCTCGCTGCCGTAGTCATAGACCGGCACGATATGCGGGTGTTCCAGCCTGGCGGCGACTTTGGCCTCGCGCGTGAAGCGCTCGATATACCCGGGCTGCTGCGCCAGCTCCGGCATGACGCCCTTGACCGCGACTTCACGAAAAAAACTGTTTTAAAAC
>QGUR01000165.1 GCA_003242205.1 Chloroflexota bacterium
CCTGCTTCCGTGCGGTAGGAGATTTGCCTGCCGTCCTGGCTCACGGCAAAGTCGATGACAAACTCGTCGGGCGGCGTGACCGCCTCAACCCCCGCTGCGCCCCGGCCATAGCGCTGGACGATGCCGTCATTGAGCAGGACATATAGATCGGCCGGCAGGTTCAGCGCGTCGAACTGCGCCGAAACCTGCACTCCCTGCAGCGTGATAGCACAGAAAATAAGCAGCGTGACGATTCGGAACATCATCATTTTTTCTCGTGAGGTTAGCTTGAGAACCTGCGGCAAGTATACCGCAACGCCTGTTCTCGCTCTGAGGATTACCACGCCGAGATGGTCTGCGGAAAATTCAGGCGTCACGCTATACTGAAATGATGGCGTTCATACCTTACATGGACGGGGCAGAACCCTATTTTCACGCCGGTGGCCCGGTTGGCTGTCTGGTTTTACACGGCTTCGCCGCGACGCCCGACGAGGTTCGCTGGCTCGGCCAGCATCTGGCGGCGCGGGGGCATACCGTTTTCGCGCCGCGCCTGCCCGGACACGGCATGACTCCCGCGGCCCTCCGCCGGATACGCTGGGAGGACTGGTATGCGGCGGCGCTCGATGGTTACAGGCTGCTTGCGTCGATCTGCGCGCGGGTGTGCGTCGTCGGGCATTCGATGGGCGGCCTGTTATCGTTGCTGCTCGCCGGAGATTGCGATGTAGCCTGCGCCGCGGCGCTTGCCGCTCCAATTGAACTACACGCTGCCCGGCGGGCGCGCTGGTTGCGCTTTGTGCTGGCGTATACCGACCACTCCGACCGGTCGGGTTTTCCGGCGCGACTGCGCGAGGAACAGGCCCGACGCGGCGAACCCGTGCGCGGGCGCGTCCGGTATGATCGCTGGGCCACGCAAGGCGTCGCCGAGCTGTATGCGTTATCTCAGGTAGCGCATGCGAGGTTGCCGCTGGTCAAAGCGCCGCTGCTACTGGTATACAGCCGCAACGATCACGTTGTCCCGGCAGGACAGATGTCGATCGTTGCCGATCGGGTCGCCAGTCAGATCGTCGAACGGCACGAACTGCACAAAAGCGGCCATATCCTGCCGCAGGACTGCGAGCACGAGAAGGTCTTTCAGCTTGTCGATGATTTCATCGCCCGCTATGGTTAACGTTGACCCGGATTTTCACACCGGCGTGCGTCTTGTGTTACAATGGATCGAAATGTCTGGTGTAATGCTCTAAGCTGAAAAGAGGGCAATATGATTCAAAGCGTGCTGAGTCAGATACGCTTAACCTGGAGGCTGCTCCGCGATCCACGTGTGCCGCTGTGGACAAAGGCCATTCCGTTGCTGGCAGCGCTCTACATCGTTTCCCCGGTTGACGTATTGCCCGACATCATCCCCGGCCTGGGGCAGCTTGACGATCTGGGCATCTTGCTGGCAGGGTTGCGTCTGTTCGAATCCGCCGTGCCGGAAAACATCGTCAACGAGCATCGCGGCTTCATCATTCGCCGCTGACGCGCCGAGCGCCGCGCAAATAAAAACACCCTCGGTTGTGAGGGTGTTTTTTTACGCTAGCTCCGCAGCGTCAGGCGCTGTGCCTGAACCTCGTCCATCGCTTCGATGGTATCCTGCAACGAGCTAACTTCATCCTGAATTTCCAGCCGCAGGCGCTGGGCGCGGGCGCTATCGACATCCTTCGCGCCGAGCAACGACATCTGCGCATAGATCGTGCCGAGCGAGGAAAGCGTGCTTTCAAGCTGAATTTCCGCCCGCTTGATGCTGTTGGCGGTCGCTTCCAGATTGGCAAGCTGCTGCTCGAACTGGCTGATTTGCATTTCCAGATCGCGCCGAACCGCCGGGTCCTGTTCCCGCGACAGGCGCAGACGCGCCTTTTCCAGTTGCTGCGGCACCGTACGCTGGTCGCGCTTGACCAGTTCGTTGCTTTCGAAGGCATCGACGTGCAACGCCAGATCGTACATATGCGCGATCCAGTCGTTTACGTCGTTGACGGTCTGCTGAAGGTGGGTACGCATCGCGCCGGAATGACGGTTAACCAGCGTGAGCATGTTACGCCGGTATTCGAGCGCGCGCTCAATGCGCTGCCGCGATACCGGGTTGCGAATCTGGCGCAGGTCGTACTGGCTCTCAAATTCGCGCGCAACCGCTTCCTGCGCTGCTTCCGGGTCGGTCAGGGCGGAGACGATCAACGCGCCTTCGGCGATCAGGCCGCCAACCAGCCAGAACCAGTCCTGCCACCAGGGGAAGGGTTCCTTCACGAACAGAAACAGGATGGCCGTGAGCGCAATCGTCACGGCGGTTTCCCAGCGAAACAGCGCGTTGCTGACAATTGCGGCTAGCGCGCGCTGTCGCGTTTCATCGGTCATTGGCTATTCTCCGTGTCCTGAATCTACTATACGCCAGACACGAAGCGTAGTTGCAGGCACTCAAGCGCGTGTGACACCCTAGTTGCTGCTCGTCAGGGTATCGCTGGCTTCCTCGCTGGCGGCAGCCGCGCCGCCGCCGGTGCTCGTCCCGCCCAGCAGGCGGCGGCGGCGTTCCTCAAGCTGGCGATCAATTTCGCCGCTCCGCACGACTTCATCAATCTGGTCCGCCACGCTGCGTGTGGCCAGTTCCAGACGAGCGTCTTCGGTGTCGAGGCGGTTGCGGATCTGCTCGGCCAGGCTGCTCACTTCCTGATCGCCCACAGAGGAGAGCGCATCCAGGCTCTTGATCGTCTTGGTGGTGGTCTTTTTGGCTTCGGTGAGTTCGATCAACGCCCGCAGATGTTCGCGCTCCTGACGAATGGCGGTCAGCCGCGATTCCAGCTTCAGGCGCATATCGAGCATGCGCTGGTACTGCTGTTCCTGCTGCTGGTACTGCTCGAAGTATTCCTGCGCAAGCTGCTGCTTGGTATTCAGTTCAGCCTGAGCGGCGGCGGCGAGATCGTCCTTGCCCTTGAGGATGAGCGTGTCGATGTCGCGGTCGAGCTTTTCGGCCTGAGCTGCGAATTCCTCATACTTGCGCTTCAGCGTTCTGACCGTGCCGCCGACGGTCGCTGCCGAATCTTCCAGCGCGTCCAGGTTCTTTTCGGCCTGGCGAATATACTCGTCCATCACCGCGACCGAATTGCTTTCCAATGCCCGGTCTACAAGACTGTGCAGACTGGCATTAATCATCGTGTTGATCTTGTCAAATAGTGAAGGGGCCATATGAAGTTTGTCTCCTGGACACTAGCGCACTCCGAGTCGTCTCACGACGAGTCTAGCACAAAGACTGCTGAGACGTGAAACGGTCCTGTACGCTCTCTAATACGTTACAAGGCGGGGATAAGTCGCGGAGAGTTGGGAATTGCTAGCCAACTGGCAGCGAAATGGTGAAGATGCTGCCGTAATTGACCTCGCTTTGCACGGAAATGCGCCCTCCGTGCAGGCGCGTGATCCCGTGGACAATCGCCAGACCAGAACCCGCTCCCTGATCCTGGTCGTGCTCACGGTGGACCTGATAGAACAATTGCCAGATGGCCTCCAGTTCGTGCTCCGGGATACCAAGGCCAAAATCCTGAACCCAGAGGTGAATTTCGTCGCGGTCGGCGTTTGCGCCGAGTATGACCGGCGAATCCGGCGGCGAGAATTTGAAGGCGTTTACCACGAGTTGCGTCAGCGCGATGATCAGGTATTCGCGGTCGGCCACGAACAACGGCAGATTCGGCGAGATGTTGAGCGTGAAAAAGCGCTCGGTTTCGATGCTCATCAGCGCGCGATTGGCCGCTTCGGCCAGCAGTTCGCCGGCATCATAGATTGGCATTCGTCGCCACTCAAACGTGCGCGCTGCATCTCCCGTTTCCAGTTCGACCAGCAGAATGAAGTTTTCGATCAGATAGCGCAGCCGTGTCGCGCCGGACTTCACGCCCTTGAGGAACGCGAGCAGGTCCTGGTCGCTTAGCTCGTTCGCGTTGTGGTTGGTCAGCATGTCGGCATAGGCGACAATGAAAGTCAGCGGCGTGCGGAATTCATGGTTGAGGATGGTGAGGATGTTGCGCTTCAGGTTGGCGACCCGCTGCTCGTGGATGGCGTTCAGCGCCTCATGCCGGCGCAGGCGCGATTCGACGGCGATCAGCAGGTCTTCGGCTTCAAACGGCTTGATCAGGTAGTCGTCGACGCCGAGGCGCTTGCCGCGCTGCATATCGGTTTTGTCGCCTTTGGCTGTCAGATAAATGAACGGGATCATCAGCCAGCGCGGCTCTTTGCGAACGGCTTTCAACAGCTCAATGCCGTCCATGTTAGGCATCATGATGTCCGAAATGATCAGGTCTGGGTGGCTGCCGTTGTAGTGGAGCAGCTCGAGGGCCTGTTGACCGTTTTCGGCAGTGATCGTTTCGTATCCATCCAGTTCAAGAATCGTGCGGATGCCTTCAAGCAGATTGGGATCATCCTCGACCACGAGGATAGTTGCCCGGCTCATAGTACTTCTTGGTTCCTGGTAAAGCATGCATGACTTAAGACAATAAGTATAAATGAACACCTTTTGTGTGCGCTAATTCAATGTGCACTAATTCCGCGCGCCATAGCATGAATTTCCAACAAATCCGATAACAGGCCAAAACCGGTTTGCAGCCGGCCTGCGCCCGCGCCAACAAGCGTCACGTCGCCAAGCAGGTCGGTGGTATAGGTAATCGCGTTCATGCTACCGCTGACATTAGCGAGCGGGTTATCGACTGGCAAGCGCACCGGCCCGACGGTAGCGCCGTCCGGCGTGACGCGCGCGATCAGTTTCCAGCGCTCGCCGGCAGCGCGTGCGGCCTCGATGTCATCTGGCGTCAGGCTGCTGATCCCGCGAACTTCCATCGAGTCCAGCGTCAGCGATTTGCCGAACAGCATTGCCGCCAGAATCATCGCCTTGCTGGCCGCGTCCCAGCCATCGACATCGGCGGTCGGGTCGGCTTCGGCATAGCCAAGCGCCTGAGCCTGCGCCAGCGCGTCAGCATAGGTCATGCCGCTTTCCATTTGCGTGAGCATGTAATTTGTCGTTCCGTTCAGGATTCCCCGCGCTTCCTGAATGGTGCACCCGGCCAGCGCGTCGAGAGCCAGACGAATGGAAGGCGTCCCGGCCATGACGGTGGCTTCGAATCGTAGCAGCCTGCCGTTCTCACGCGCTTTGGCCTGTAATTCGTTGTAGGCCAGAGCGACCGGGCCTTTGTTGGCCAGAACCACGTGTTTTTCCGTTTCCAGCGCCGCGTGGCAGTAATCCAGCGCGGGTTGGGCCGTTTTCAGATCGGTGATGCTGGCCTCGACCAGCACATTGGCATTGCTTTCGCGAATGAGCGTGAGGGCGGGCAGGCCGCGCACCAGCCCGGGTTCGTTGGGATAGTGGTCCAGGCTGCCTGCGGAAATCGCCGCCAGCAGGTGATCCGGCTTGAGGCCGCCGGGATGAAACAGTGTGCCGCGCGTGCGCGTGGCAACGGCGACAATGCGGGGGCGAAAACCGAACTGCGCTTCAAGAACCGGAGCCTTGTCGCGCAGGATTTCCACCAATCCTTGCCCGACGACGCCGAAACCGACGATAACGAGATTCATGGCCAACTCTCCTGTCATGAAAGCCGCGAAGCGCTGTAGCCGTCGGGCCCGTTGCCGGTCCAGGGCTGCTTGCGAGCGTGGATTCGCTTCGATTATACTTGCCAGACTGATTACCGTCGAAGACCGTGAAACGGTCTCGAAGTCTGGAGAATTGTTATGGTTAGTGAAACGTCGGTGCGACCCGGCCCACGCGGGCAGGCGATCATCGCTCGCGACGAAGCCATTATGTCCAGCTCGATGCAGCCAAGGTATCCATTCGTCATGGAGCGAGGGCTTGGCGCGCGTGTCTGGGACGTCGATGGGAACGAGTACATTGATTTCGCTGCCGGTATCGCCGTAACCGCGACCGGGCACAGCCATCCGAAAGTGGTTGCCGCGATTACGGAACAGGCATCCAAATTCCTGCACATTGCCGGCACGGACTACTATTACGATATCCAGGTTCGGCTGGCGGAAAAGCTGGCCGCAATCGCGCCGTTCAATGATGAAGCGCGCGTCTTTCTGTGCAACTCAGGCGCGGAGTCGGTTGAAGGGGCGGTCAAGCTGGCACGCTGGTATACAGGACGCCAGAATGTCATCGCGTTTTACGGCGCGTTCCATGGCCGGACAATGGGCGCGCTCTCGCTGACGGCGAGCAAGGTCGTGCAGCGTCAGGGCTTCGGCGCGATGGTTCCGGGCGTGCATCACGTGCCGTTCAATAACCCGTATCGCTGCATGCATGGCCGGGAAGAATCGGCCTGCCGCGCGCATTGCATCTGCGCCGATTTCATCGAGGACGTGCTTTTCAAGCGTACTGTCGCGCCAGACTCGGTCGCCGCGATCATCCTTGAGCCGATTCAGGGAGGGCGGTTACGTCGTGCCGGATGCCCGCTTTGTCCGGCAATTGCGTGAGATTTGCGATCGTCATGGCATTCTGCTCATCGCCGACGAGGTGCAAAGCGGCGTCGGGCGTACCGGCAAATGGTGGGCTATGGAACACTTTGGCGTCGAGCCGGATATCGTGTGTTCCGCCAAAGGGCTGGCAAGCGGGATGCCTATCGGCGCGATCATTGCGCGGCGGCATCTCATGAGCTGGCCGCCGGGCGCGCATGGGAATACCTTTGGCGGTAATCCGATTTCATGCGCGGCGGCGCTGGCGACGCTTGAGCTGATCGAAACCGAATATATGGCGAACGCCGCCGAACAGGGCGCTTATCTTCAGGACGCGCTGGTCGAGATGCAGCCGCGCCATCCGTCGCTACGATATGGCCGTATTCAGGGGCTGGGGTTGATGATCGGAGCCGAGCTTGTGCAGGACGAAACCCGCAAGCCCGCGCACGATCTCCGTAATCGCACCGAGCGGCTGGCGATTGATAACGGCCTGCTGGTGCTTGGCGCGGGTGAGAGCGTCATCCGTTTCTGCCCGCCGCTGATGATCGACCGCGCCACGATCGACGAAGGCCTGGAACGCTTCGAGCGCTCGCTGACGAAGGCCGAAGAAGAGGCTGGCCTTCTGTAGTCCGGCCAGTTTGCCCGATCCGTCTGGCAATGTAATAAGACAGGGGCCCGGCGACGCCGGGCCCCTGCGTAATGCGTAAATTCAATTGAGAACGACACCGATGCCTCCGCACGGGTTTGCGAGAGGCATTGCGGCCAGCGGTTGCTACTCAGCCTCTTCCGTTGCGCTGGCGTCTGTTTCCCCGGCGTCGCTGGCGGCTTCCTCGGTTTCCGCTGTCGCGTCCTCAGTCGCTGCTGCCGGAAGCGGTGTTGGCGTCGTCTCCGCTGATATCAGATTGATCTGCGGCAGCAGGAAGAACGTGTTCATCACCTGCGCCAGTTCAGCGTACTCGCCTTGCCCCGGTTCGGCGGTGGCTTCGGGCGTTGCCTCGGCGGCGGCGACAGGTTCGGGCGCGCTGCTCTTGTTCAGGTCAACTTCGCTGGCAAGGAAGCTCAGGTTTGCCGTATGCAACGTGCCGTCCGGGCCGTTCAGCAGCATGGCCAGCCCGCTTTGCGGGTCGCCGTCGATCGTTCGGTCGGCGTAGGCCACCGACCAGCCTTCCGCATCACCTCGCTCAACCGGCTCGACACTGAGGATCCGCGCGTTTGGTCGTACCGACCGCACCCATGCTTCGGCATCCGCAGCGCTGGCAATCGCCGAGTCCGGCCGCGCTTCGATTCGCAGCGCGATACCGTTGGGGCCGACGATGCTGGTTGGGGCTCCGGGGGCGGTGTCCTGAACTGTCCAGTTATTTGGATGCCGGATGACGTGGTTGGCAACGGTATCGTAGGTCGCAACCCAGTCAAACGGCGTGCCGGCAAACTGTTTCAGCGCTTCGACCGAACTGACCAACTCGTTGAGCAGGTGGACGAGCAACTGGGTTGCGTTGTTCGGCGTGACTACGCGGATCGAATAAATCCAGTCGCCATCCGTCCACGACTTCTGGCGCGCGACATAGATCTGGCGGTTGAGCGTCAGATTGAAGTCGATCACCAGCTTATCGTCTTCAACGCGGCGTGCCGTTTCCTCCCAGTTGCTGTAACGCGCCCAGCTTGCATCCAGAAAGCTCTCGTCGTAACGGTTGTCGAGCTCTTCCAGTGTCGTGATCGGCGTGGCCGGCGCTTCGACCGACGCTTCGATAACGCTCAACGCGTCGTTGTTAACCATGGTAATCGCCGCGCGCCCCGGTTCGCTGATCGGCTCGCTTACCGTCCAGCCTTCGGGCTGGGCAATGGTGAATAGGGCGCTGGGATGGAGATACTGCTGGTTAAAAGAAATGCTTTCCGGCGCGGGTGGTGGGGGAAACGTCGCCGTTGGCGCGGCTGTGGGCGGTATCTGCGGCACTGTTGTGGTCATCCCCCGCGTGAAAATCGGGATGATCGCGCCCGCAACCAGGACAAAGATCATAAAGACGCCGAGAAAGATACTGGCTCTTTTCGCATTATTCTGCATCGAAGAACTCCGGTTCCAGGGGGAACAAACTCGCAGATCATACCTTAAAATCGGGCAGATGTTAATGCCAGTTAGCGTCGGGAGAAACGCGCAAAAGTACAGGACAGACGCGCGCCGGCTCCGCTTATTTTCGAGGCCGCAGCGCGCTGCATAGCGCCCGGTGCGCCGGGCCAAATGCGCTAAAATAGCAGCAGCGCAGTCGCGTCGATGAGCGAAACCTGTATGCGAATCTGAGCACATGGCCCTGCAGGGCAGTAGCATCGAGCGTGGAACCATGAGCGATGACCGGGAAGCCCGTTACCAGCAGATTATGCGTCGTCTGGCCGAGCGACGAGCGGAGCAGGCCATCGCGCCGGCCCGCGAAAAGCAGGGCGATCTTGCAAACGTGCTGGATGGGTTGGATGCGCTGGGCAAGCTGGAGAAGCTGCGGGCGTCACGCGCGTTGAGGCAGCGCACATATGGCCCCAAATCGGTCAGCGGCCTGTCGCCTGTCCCCTGGGTCGCCGCGATCATCTGGCGACTTGGCAGTGGTTACTTCGGCTACCGGACGCTTCAACTTACCGGCATCTGGACTGTGCAGGATCAGCCGGGGCCTCCGCTGGTGCTTGCCGGCACGAAGTGGCTGTCGTACAACGCGCCGACCTATGAAGCCGAAGCCTTTATGAAACTGATCCGGCGCTCGTTCGACCTGTATTACAGCGGTGATGCCAGCCCGCCTCCGGCGCAGCAACGATTCTATGCCACGCGCTACACCGCGTCCCGCCGTCTCGAAATTCGGGACGAACTGAAGGCCGCGCTGGCGCAATGGGCCGCCAGCACATAGCGGGATTAGAGATCCGGCTCGCCATCGCCGTCGATGTCGAGCAAACCGCCAAAAATCTCGTCTTCGTCTCGCGGCCGGAGACGGCGTCGCAGATTGAACGCAGATGGTGGCCGTGCAGGTTTGTCAAAACGCGGCGGCAGCGTGGCGGGCGGTTCCGGCGCGCGACCCGACTGTCTGGCGGCGTAGGTCTGGAGGGCGCTGTCGAAATCAACGGCTTTTGCGCGTTCGCGGAGGTTGATGCGCCGCCGTGACAGGCGTGCGATTGCAGGCGTGCCGCTGTCGCGTCCGGGCAGGAACGCAAGCAGGCTGCGGCCCGTAACCCGGAAGAAAGCCAGCGCCAGAAAGACCATTACACCCGTGCAGGTGATGCCCAGCCCGCAGACGCCGAGTAGCAATCCGGTTGACTCGTCCACTGCGCTTCCTCCCTGCGTTTCACCTGCGCCAGCCCGCCGCTATTGTAGCATCACGCCGGTCTTCGTACACAGTGTACAGGAAGTCCCGTTGAAAATGGTTCTCAATGGTGTATAACA
>QGUR01000003.1 GCA_003242205.1 Chloroflexota bacterium
TTCAAGAAGAAAACGGCATATAGGTGAGGGGTACGGTTCGTGGGCTTGGAAATGTGTATAAGCAACCGACCCCGCCGAGGACCAGAAGTGGAGCCAGTTCCATAGACCGGTAACCTCAGGACACGGATGGGCGCGCAACCACGCCTACCAGGACGACAGGATGCGCGGCGCGCTATCTTCGCCGCTAATGCCGCGCCGGCGGTCTTCGGCGGCAAGCTCGGTGATCTCGCGAATGTCGGCAAACTGATAGGTGCGGTTTGAAACCATGCCGGTGGCAAGCGTCATCAGCGGAGCCTGCCGCTCGCCGTAAATGCTATCCGGCACGACGATATAGCCGCGCTCCCGGTCGATAAACGAGTAATGCTGGCGAACCTCGTCGTTAAAGCGCCGGGTAAGCACCCGCCGGAGTTCTTCAGGGTCGTCAGCATGGGTGACGATGATGAAGTTGTCGCGTCCCGGATGCCCGGCGTAATCGGCGCTGGTGCCATGCGCGTCGATCACTTCGCCGATCAGCAGCGCCATAAACCGGATCACCTCATCCGCCGCGACAAAACCGTACACGTCGGTGAAATTATCGAAGCCGTCGATCTTGACATCAATGTAGGCCCAGGGCTGGTCGCTGTGCATCAGCTTCCGCAGGTGATCCTCGATGAGCCGCCCGGTCGGCAGGTTAGACTTCGAGTCGATCTGCGTCTGCCGCTGGGCAGCAGCAATGGCGTTTTGCACACGCAGCCGCAGTTCTTCGATATCAAACGGTTTGGTGATATAGTCGTCCGCGCCCAGCTCCAACCCCGCAATTCTGTCGCTGCGCTCGTCTTTCTGCGTCAGGAAGATGATCGGGATGTGTCCGGTGCGCGCGGTCATCCGCAATTCGCGGCAAACGTCATAGCCGTTCATGTCCGGCAGCATGATGTCGAGTACGATCAGGTTTGGTAACTGCGTGCGCGTCATCGTCAACGCATCGCCCCCGCGCGGCGCGACCTGTACTTCATAACCCTGACTGCTGAAGTAGATTCGCAGCATGTTGGAGATGTCGAAGTCGTCCTCAACGACGAGGATTCGGCCTTTATTCATGGCAGCCCCTTGCGACCGGCCCAAAAAGAGTCAGAAAGAGCGGACTGTGACAATCCTTCCTTCTCACTATATAAGTGAAGTAGTATCGACGCTACAGGCGGCGTCTTAAGGGTTTGTTTTTAGAAACCCTTGGCCCAATACAAAGCGCTGGCGGGCCGCCTTCCCAAACCCTGACCGGCAAATTCGGAGATATACCGAGCGCTCACCCAATGGAGACCCCCATGTCACAGACCCAGTGGACTGAAGTCGATAATTATTTCGCGGAGATGTTCGCGCCGCCTGATGACGCACTTAACGCCGCCGTGCAGTCCAAAGTCGCTGCCGGCCTGCCGCTGATTCACGTACCGCCGAACCTCGGCAAGCTGCTGCATTTGCTGGCGCGGTCGCACAACGCTCGCCGGATTCTCGAAATCGGCACACTGGCGGGCTACAGCACCATCTGGCTGGCGCGGGCGCTGCCCGATGACGGCAAGCTGATCACGCTGGAGCTTGAGGCGGAGCGAGCCGCCATCGCCCGCGAGAACATCGAGCGCGCAGGGCTGGCAGACCGGGTTGAGGTTCGGGTTGGGCCGGCAGCCGGCTCGTTGGCTGCGCTGGTCGATGCCAAGGCAGAACCGTTCGACCTTGTGTTCATCGACGCCGACAAAGCCAGCACGCCGGATTATCTGGCGTGGTCGCTGCAACTGACGCGGCCCGGCAGCCTTATCATCATCGACAACATCGTGCGTAACGGCGCGGTGAGCAACCCCGACAGTGAGGATCCGAACGTGCAGGGCGTCCGCCGGGCGCTGGCTGCGCTGGCCGAGAATCCTCGCATCATCGCCACGGCGCTGCAAACCGTCGGCAGCAAGGGCTACGATGGCTTTGCTATCGCGCTGGTGACAGGCGACTAGCACCTAAACGTCGTGCAACATCACAGGTGACGCGCTGGTTACGTCGCGATACGCCTTCCAGGCAGCGAAACCACTTACAACTGTCGCGCCCAGACGCGGCGGTTGCGCCGGGCGCGTTCGCGCACGCGCTCGATATGCTCATCGCTCACCGCCTGCTCGAAGCTGCGGAACCCGGAGAGGCGAAAACCGTGTCGCGCGGCAATCGCCGTGATCTCGCGCACGCGGGCGATATCGATTTCCTTGCCGATGGTATAGTCTTCGAGACGCCCTTCGAGAGCCAGCGCCATCGTTTCAGCCATGCAGGCATAGGCTTTGCCGGGTGGGAAACCGAAGTCGAAACCAAAGTCGACCGGTCCCGGCACTTCAACCATGCCGCCTTCGATCACCAGCACGTCGTCACGTTCGGCAGCGACGCGCCGGGAGACATCTCGAGGCCGCGCGACATCACAGACGACCGCGCCCGGCTTGAGGTGATGGGGTTCGATTACGGTGTCGATGGCGCTGGTCACCGTCAGGATCAGGTCAGCATCGTAAATGGCTTCGATGTCACTGCGGGCATCGACCTGCGCGAACTGGCCTTCACAGCGTTCCAGCGCCGGGCGCAGTGCCTCCAGCCGCCGCCCGACCAGTACGAGCCGCCCGCATAAACCGGCCAGCAACTCGGCGCAGGCGCGGCCAATCGCCCCACTTGCGCCGACGACGGCGACGGTCGCTTCTTCCATAACGACGTCCATGACGCGCGCCGCCTCGCAGACCGCTTCGACCGCCATCGCCACCGTATAGCTATCGCCGGTCGTCACCGGAATATCGAGCCTCTGAGCAATCGTGCGGCCTGCGTCGCCCACGACAGACGTAAACGCGCCCAGCCCCAGAATATCCGCGCCCAGTTCCTCCGCCATGCGCCCGCAGGCGACGATCTTGCGGTAGACCGTCTCTTCGGGCAGCGACATCATGGTCGGCGGCGTGAACGGGCAGGCGATCAGCCAGCCGCCGGTCTCCGCGCCGGTCGCTTGCGAACGGATGCCGCGTATTTCGGACAGATAAACAGGCGGGAAGAAACGCGAAAAGAAGTTGATCTGGCCTTCGGTCAGAATTTTGCCGAGCAGCGGATATTTGCGCGCGACATCCTTCTTGATCTGGATTGGGTGAATGATGAAGGCGAAACGGTTGTCTACCACGCGTCCCAGCTTTCGCCCTGCTCCTGCGGTTCGCCCTGGCGCGGATAGTGGCGCTTGTGGCTCTTGCCGGCCTCACCGACAAAGTGATGGTCGCTTTCTTCATAGGTCACGCTGCGGCTGATGACCCGCCGCCCCGGCGACGCCACCAGCACGACGTCCGACTCGATCATGCGACCCGGAAACATGACCATGCCGGAGCCAATGCGACAGTTATGGCCCACGGCGCTGCCCAGTACGACCTGTCCCACCTCTTCCAGACGGCCTTCGATGTTGGCCGCGCGGATCGGCTTCTGTTCGACCAGATTGAAATCGGTAAAGGTGTTGCCCGCGCCGACGAAGCTGTTGCGCCCGACGACGCACATCTGCAGGCAAGTATTCTGTGCGATGATCGTGTTCTCCATCACAGCCGTGAGATACAGCGACGCGCGAAACGGCAGAAATGATCCGCTGCCTACCGTGCTCATCATCAGCACACAGCCGTCGTCAATCGTTACATTGTCGCCCAGCGTCACATTATCGAGAAAGACGCCCGGCCCGATGCTGCAATTATCGCCGATGACCGCCGGCCCGGTGATGACCGCTGTCGAGTGAATATTGGTATTGCGGCCCACCTTCACCACTTCGGATGTGCTGAGCAGGTGTTTCTGTTCGAGCACCGCCCGCCATAGCAGGCGCAGGCTGTAAAAATTGTGCGCCTTTACATAGCGGTCAAAACGGCTGGCGCGCCCGAACAGGCCGTAAATGATGCTGGCGAAATAAACGTGAACCCAGCTTTCGACCGAAATGGCCGCCCGCGCCGGGCCAAAGTGAGTCAGGTTGCCCTGCTCCATCGTCATGAAATCCGGCACGCTGTAGAAGCCCATTTCTTCAGCGTCGCTCGGCACGACGATTGGCACGACGGCGTTGGTATAGCCGTCGGGAAAGTACCACAGATCGAGCAGGTAAATCGGCTGGCCATCGTGCGTGACGGCGGGTTCCAGACACGTGGACAACGGCACGGTATAGCGACGAAACGCAGGATCATCCGCCGAAATCGCGGCGCGGCAGGCTTTGCCGGTTGCCAGCGCCTGACGCATGAAATATTCCAGAAACTCCTCGTCGAACCAGAGATTGTCCCGGTAGACGATCGCTTCTTCCTGCACGTAGACGATCTCGTCACGACTGCCCAGCGGCACGCCCGGCCCGATGCCATCCTTGAACAGTTTGGCGAACAGATCTTCGTGGTGAATCTTGAGCGGTTTGACGCCGATGGTGAGCAGCGAGGCCGGCTCGTTGAAGGGGGGAACGTTGCGATGGTCCTCAATAATGAACCGTTGCATTGCCCTCTCCCGGAACATCTGCCAGAAAATCGCGGAGCGTGGTATGGAAGCGTTCCGGCTCGTCCATCATGGGAAAATGGCCGGAATCTTCAAACCAGGCGATCTGACCAGATGGCAGCGCCTGCTTCAGCACCTGCGCCTGCCCCGGGTCAACCAGCACGTCCTTTGCCCCGTAAATGCCCATGACCGGCATGTCGAGGCAACCGACAAGCGAACGCAGGTCGGTCTGGCGCAGCGTGCCGATGCTCTCCAGAAACGGCATCACGGTCAGCTTGTTCAGGTCAGAGGTCAGCATCTGGCATACAGCGCGCGCGTCCCGCGCCAGAAAACGGGAATAAACGCGCAGAAACAGGTTGAGACCGAACTGTACCGGCCTGAACATGGCAGGCACTTTCCTTGCCAGCGACTGCCAGCCGGGATACGCGGCGATACGCAGCAGCGGACTCAGCGAAGCGCCGTCAATCGGCGACCCAACAACGGCCACTTTCGCAATCTGATCAGGATGGCGGATGGCGGTCGTCAGCGCGACCGTCCCACCCATTGAGTGGCCTACCAGTGGCGCGCGCTGGATGCCCAACTGCGCCATGAACTGAGTGACCAGCGTCGAGAAGTTGCTGACGGAAAAATCATTGGCCTGATCACTCGAATCGCCAAAGCCGAAAAAATCGAGCGCGTACAGGCGAAAATCACGGCCCAGCGCCTCGATGGTGCTGCGCCAGACGTTCCATGAGTTCAGCCAGCCATGCAACAAAAGAACAGGGCGTCCACGACCGTAAGCCTCATAGTGGACCACACCCTGTTCGGTTACGAGAGTTGCCACGTTGGTATGCCTTCACCCCCGAACGCGCTGCCAGACCTATTCGCTTTCCATTTCCTCCAGAATGGAATACAGCAGTTCCAGCAGCACGTTCTTGACGCTTTCTTTATCGCGGGCAACACAGGGCAGCAGCTTCACGCCATCTTCGATCCGCAGCGCGATCCGCAGGTCATCAATGTTCCAGGCGTCGTCATGATCCTGCTTGTTCGCGGCAACCACGTAAGGCGTCGGCGCGTAGGCGCGAAACGTCTCCAGAATACTTTTCGCCTCGCGGAAGGTTTCCGGCTTGGCGCTATCGACCATGACAACGAACCCAAGCATGCCTTCGGCGAGAATTTCCCACATGAAGTCGAAGCGACGCTGGCCCGGCGTGCCGAAGAGATAGAGGACCAGATCATCATCGACCGTGATGCGGCCAAAGTCCATCGCCACGGTCGTCGCGCTTTTCTCCAGCCGCTCGGCCTCCGAGCTAATTTCGCGCTCGGTCGAGACAACATCGATCTCACTGATCGAGCGAATGAACTCCGTCTTTCCGGAGCTAAACGGCCCGGTGATGACCATCTTGACAGTTTGCATAGGTGAGCCCGCTTTTCCCGTAACAAGCGCAATACAGTTGGAGCCGGCAGCCTAGATCGACTTGATCTTGTCGATCAAACGGTTGACAACCGTTTTCTGCACCTGGGGCACGCGTGGCGCTTGGCGCATTGGCCCTGCCACGCTGGGGGCTGCACCAGGCGGCTTAACTAACTCTACCAGCCCCGCCTGCTCCAAACCATAAACGATTCGGCGGATTTCCAGATCGGACATATTGTTGGCTCTGGCAATCTGGCGAATCGTATTTTTCGGATTCACAAAGGACACCACGCGCCATTCCTCAACGCTGAGATGAATACCCTTGAATTTCTCTCTCGGGTTGTCTGGAAACTTCAGCGCCATATCGAGGTTGGGCAAATGCGCCGTTAGCTGCTCGATCTCGCGGATACGCCGGGCGCCTTCGATGATGATGTTTTCGAGATCAATGGGGACAAGGATGCGGTCGCTTCCGGGTAAGACGCCATCCTCGAACCGGAACGGCCCCTGATTCCACGTCAGCAGGTTATAGACGATATCGAGCGTATGCTGCTGAATGCTGCTGACAACGTCCTTTTGCGTCACATAGTTGGCGTTGATCAGCAGCAAGGCCAGCGCCTTGTCGCTCGTCTGCCGCACTCGCTCGCGAATAATGCGCGCCTGCTCGTCGGTCAGCTTGCCGGCCTTGTTCAGCACTGCCACCAGAGAGGTATCCTGACCGGCCAGCGCCGCGTGTACCAGCTTGCCGGCCTTGAATGCCACGCGCGCGCGCTCGGCTCCGGCGGCCATTTTGTCCTGCTGCATGGCATCTTTTTCGCCGGTCTTGATACCTTCAAAGATCCGAAGCGTACCCGTCTTTCCGGCGAGATTGATGAGGTTTAGCAGTTGGGTTGTGCTAAAGTCCCGGATATTGCCCTGAAGCGGCATTGAGAAGCCCTGCTCCTGCCTGCAAATCAGGCAATGACGGCGCAGCAAAAAATTAAGGCACCGTTGTAAATGTATGAATTTCCTGCTGCAATGAGCATACGCAGATTATAGCCGTCGCTTCTCTTTCAAGTCAACCAGCCTCATCTTAACGGAAGCAACGACACGCGACGCGAATTGACCCTCAGTCCGGGTGCAGGCCAGCCGGTATAATAGGCGCTCATCGACGGTTGAGGATGAGGTATCCGTTGAAGCGACAATTGCTGGTGCTGGTCATGGGCGCCCTGACGCTGGCCGCATGTGTGCGTGTGCAGCCAGCGCCGGAGCCGGTAACGAATGCGACGCCTGTGGCCACCCGGTTCATTCCGTACACGTTAGTGGCTCCTTCCGACGAGCCGCCGCCGACCGATATTCCGCCGACGCTGCCCCCGCCGCCAACACCACTGGCCGAAGCCATTGGCCCCTATACCTACCCGGAATTGGTGAACCCGCTCACCGGACTGGCAACCGATGATCCTGCGACGCTGGAGCGCAGGCCGATCGTGGCGAAGATTTCCAACGCGCCGCCGCTGGTGCGCCCGCAGGCTGGCATTGGACAGGCCGATCTGGTGTTCGAGCATTACGCGGAAGGCGGCCTGACCCGCTTCTCGGCGGTTTTCTATTCGCAAATGCCGGAACGGGTCGGTTCGATTCGCAGCGCCCGCCTGATCGACAACGAAGTCGTGCCGATGTACGATGCCCTGCTGGCCTATTCCGGCGCGAGTACCGGCGTCAATCAGGTGATCGACACGTCGGACTTCGCCAAGCGCACCTACATGGGCATCATGTATGGCGCGCCCTACTATTTCCGCGACGAGGAAATCCCGGTTCCGCACAATATGTTCGTCAATCTGGCGGCGCTCTCGCGGCTGGCGACGCAGGAAGGGCTAAACGTCAGGCCGTCGCTGGACGGTATGGCTTTCCTTGCCGAGCCACCCGCCAATGCAGACGGAGACGTGACGGTCATCGACATCCGCTACATAGCCACGCGCGTGCGCTGGGAATATGACGCGGAAGCCGGCGTCTATCGCCGCTTCAGCGATGGGCAGCCGCATTTCGACGCCAATACCGGGCAGCAGGTGACGGCCAGCAACGTCGCCATCATCTATGCCGAACACGAGTTCAGCGATATCGTGGAAAGCGAGTGGCAGGGTAACGTCAGCTACGGGCTAAGCATCAAGCTGTGGTTCGACGGCGAAGCCGTGCTCTTCCGCGACGGCAAGCGCTACGATGGCGTCTGGGTCCGGCCAACCCGCGAGGACATGATCCAGTTACGCACTTATGACGGCGAGTTGCTGTATTTCAAGCCGGGCAACACGTTCTTTCAGGTCATGCGCCCTCCGGCGGATCAGGACCCGGCAGAAGAAGGGCTGACGGTGCAATAACCTGCCCACTCGTCAATGACAGGCAGCCTGAGGCCGCGTCATTCCATGGCGCATACCTTACAAACACGTGACACCGTGCTCCGCAAGGATGCCGCTGTGCTACAATAAGCCGCCTGAAAACTGGCTTGGGGAAAGACCTTTCGACCATGTCCATGCGGCTTCTGGAAACCGGCATCGCGGCCATTCAGCAAGGCAAGCGAGAGGAAGGCGCGCGTTTCGTGCGGATCGCGCTGCGGAATGACGAGCTTCCCCCGGCAGTTGCCGCTGTCGCCTATCTCTGGCTGGCCGAAACCACCGATGACGTGGTTCAGAAACGCGCCTACTACAACGACGCGCTTTCAGCCGACCCGGCCAACCCGGACGCGCGCGAGCGCCTGAAAGCGCTGCTGGCGGCGCAGTCGCCCCAGCCTGCCCCGCCCGCGTCGACTCCGGAAGCGACCTCCTTCTTTCAGACGGTCAACCCGCCGCGACCGGGCAACGCCCCCGAAGATGCCATCGTGCGCGTCATCGGCGGGCCGAACGGCCCCGGTACTGCTTTCTTTGTCACGCAGAACGGGCTGCTGGCAACGACTCGTTACGTGATCGGCGGCTCTGAGCGCATCACGATTGAACTGCGTAACCGGCGGCAGGTTCTCGGCGTGGTCATGCGGTCGTGGCCCGACATTGATCTGGCACTGGTGCAAATTGACGAGGGGATCAGCGAATTGCCGCCGATTGCGCCATATGCGCGCGTGCCGGATGCAGCGGTGCTGATCGCGGTCCCCGCCGGCGGCCAGCCGTTCCGTGGCAAACAGCGCCCGACCAAGCGCGTCATGGCGTCACACTGGATTCCGACCGATTTTGTCCGGCTGCCGGATGCAGGCGGCAACCCGCTGTTCGACGAGCAAAACTATTTGGCCGGGATGCTGACGCGCAACACCAGCCGCAATTCCGGCTACGTGTATGGCGTCCATATCGCGACAATTCGCCGCCGTGTCGATCAATATCTGGAGGAAACCGGCACAGGCGAGCGCCGGGCCTATTGCCCCGCCTGTGGCTACCTCAGCCGGGCAACCGGAAACGGATATTTCTTCTGCGAAATCTGCGGCAGCGTGGCACCACACGCGCGCCACCTGAACCGTTATCCCCAGCCCGATCCCTTCCCCGAAGCCGGGCGCGCAACCTGTATGCACTGCGGCGCTCAGGCCGGGTTCCACAACGGGCGTTGCCTGCGTTGCGGCCAGACGCCCCCGGCACAAATCCCGTCGTAAAGGAGCGCTTATGTTCGGTTCCGTTAACAAGCGTGGCGGCCCAAACCTGCAAAGCTACGCCGCGACCGTCGAACAGATTCTTCTCAATCTGGGCGTCGACCCCGTCAGCGCGCGGCTGCACACCGAAGCCGGATTCGGCTGGAGCTTCCAGCGCGGCTCGGCGATCATCGAGGTTTACGTGTCGCATCAGGACAACACCGGCTATCTGCAGGTGCTGTCGCCTATCCTGCACCTGCCGCAAACGGGGCTGCTGGCGCTTTATCGCCACCTGCTCGAACTCAATCTGCAACTGACAAACGCCGCGCTCGGCGTCTATCTCGATGTCGTCTACCTGTTCAGCGAGCGGCCGCTCGACGGACTGGATCACGTCGAGGCCAACAACATCATCTCGCTGGTCGCCAATTACGCCGACGAACTCGACGACCGGTTGATGGCCGAATTCGGCGGGCGGCTCTACGCTCGTATCTAGCCGCGGATCAGCCGCCGCACAGACGCCATGACGCTGCTGGCGTGCCCGCCCAGCGCGATCAACAGCGCCAGCGGAATGCCGAGAATGAATATCTGCTGCGGATAATCGTAATAGACGACCGGCGGCAGCCAGTATTCATAACTGATGTAAAGCGGCACATAGGTAGCGACCGCCGTCAGCAGGAACGCAGCCAAGCCGGGCAGGTGGAAAACGGCCGAAGCGACAAAGCCGAGCGCCAGCCCTGCCCCGGCGAAAACCACTACCGGTTCCGGCGGATATTCCAGATAGAGATAGGTGTAACCGGCCCAGACGACCGTACCGGCGAACAGGCCCAGCCCCGCGCTCAGCAGGAAACGCGCCCACCACGGCCAGAACCCGGTGAGACGGCGCGGAAATTCGTCGGCCAGCAGCACCAGAAAACCGACCAGCACCGCGCAGATCAAGCCGACCGATACCGTCACTTTCCAGCGCGCGGGCGCGAAAATTTCCTCGCTGCGGAAGGTAAAATACGTGTTCATGCCGATGCCGAGGAAGGCCCCAAGCAGCGCCAGCAGAAAGCGTCGGACCGTTTTGATCGAGTCGTCGCTCAGGCGACGCCAGGTATTGGCCAGCCAAGCGTACAGACGCGCCTGACGGCTGACGACCGGCGGCAGCGATGGCGCTTCG
Organism: Chloroflexota bacterium; assembly: GCA_003242205.1. Taxonomy (GTDB): domain Bacteria; phylum Chloroflexota; class Anaerolineae; order Aggregatilineales; family Phototrophicaceae; genus ZC4RG36. The sequence goes on from QGUR01000003.1 coordinate 10,585, forward strand.
TCGCGCACCAGCGCCAGCGCCCGCAACGCGCCTTTCTGCCCGGCCCTCTGTTTGGCGGCAATCTCGCAGATCGCGGCCAGCGAATTAATCCGGCCGATCACGCGCGCCGCCAGTTCGGCCACCGCCGGGTGTTCGGCTGTCAGCGCCGTCTCTGCGAGTAGCCCGTCAATCTCTGGCGAGAAGACGACGTCGCGCCAGACCGACGGCCGGCCAAGTTCGAGTTGTGACTTGATCCGGTTGACGACCTGTGTCGTGCGCGACTTGCCTTCCACATTGATGCTCATGTTCTGGCCGCCGAGACGCGCGCGCGCCTCCAGCGTGCGAAGCGCGGCCAGTTGCGCGGCTTCATTGAGTTCATTCTGCAACGCCTGCGCCACTGTTTTCGGGATCACCGGCACGTCGGCATCGGGCAGCAGCGCCAACCGCTCGATGGCGCGGATGCGCGCGGGAACACTTTCGCTGCGAACCGTATGCAACGCCACCCAGCGGCGCGATTCGTCGCTGAGCTTGTTCCACCAATAGTCGATCTCGTGATCGTACTCCAGCGCGCCGCGCAGAAGCATCTGCAAACCGGCCTCATCCACTTCCAGCCCGTAGCGATCCGCCGCCATGTAGTAGTCGCTGATGAGCATGTAGTGGGTTACGCCCAGCAGAAAGCGGCCCTGACCGTAAGCCCACGCGCGACGAGCGCGGTTGTAAATATCCTGTGCTTCGCGGCGGGCCTGCGCTTCAGGGCCAGACGCGGGCTGCGTAATCATGTCGCTGAGGTCGGTCTGCGTTTCCAGCAGGTCGGGCGAAATCGCCGTGCCCTGTGGCATGGCGACGGCTACGGTGGTCGTCAATACCTGCTCGAATTCACGCAGTAGATCGATCACACGCTGCGGGCGCTGCGCCGGGTCGAGCGCCGTACCCATTCGCAGCACGTCCGTAAGCGCCGGTGGCAGGTTCGGGCTGACAAGCTCGAGTTCCGGCAGCCCTTGCTGGAACTGAATCTGTTTCAGAGCCAGCGGCGTCGTCGCATCGAACGGCAACTGGCCCGTGAGCATGTGAAACAGCATCACGGAAAAGCTGTAAATGTCGGCACGGTGATCGAGCACGTCCGAGGTCAGTTGTTCCGGAGCCATATAGAGCAGCGTGCCGGAACCGGGATTGGCCGCCCGGCCTTCAGGGCCGAGTACCGCCGCCAGACCAAAGTCGGCCAGATACGGCGAGTTGTTGCTGTCCATCAGGATGTTGGATGGCTTCAGGTCGAGGTGAACGACGTTATTCGAGTGCGCGTATTCCAGCGCCTGAGCGATTGCCCGCGCCAGCCGCAGCACGTCTTCAAGCGTCAGCACGCCCTCGTCGACCAGATCTTCGAGAGAGCCTCCCGACACATAGCGCATGACGATGTACAACTGGCTGTCGTAATCGCCAAAATCGTAAATCGGCAGAATGTGCGGGTGTTCGAGAGCGGCAATGGTCTTGGCTTCACGCTCGAACAGGCGCACAGGATCGAGATCATGCGACAGGTCGCGAACCATTGTCTTGACCGCTACCGTGCGGTTGAGCCGCCTGTCCCGCGCGGACCAGACATCGGCCATGCCGCCACGACCGATATGCTCAACGATGCGATAGTGGCCAAACTCGACTCCAACGTCCATATGGCATCCTGAGGGCTATTGTGCCAAACCGTTGGGACAATCCAGCGTCCAGAGGTCTCGCTGCCGGTTATGGACATTGCGCGTAACCGGCTGGCGAACAATTAAAGAACCGCTGGTCGGGCTTCATAATCACCGGTTACAGTATAGCACAGCCTGCAGCAGCGAAACGGAAGTTTTACAGTGGCGGGCGCTGCCATTCCGGCGGAGAATAAGCCGGATCGATTGCCCAATGGAACCTGTGACGCACAAAAGGATTGCCATGCCGAAAGGTCGCCTGTCCGGACTATGGTTTATCATCGCGTGCTGTCTGTTGTTGCCGGTCCTGCCGGTCAGGGCTCAGGACACGGCGGACGCTGCCACGCGCGATCCCCACTCGCTCGCCCGGCGACTGCTCGGCTGGAACGGCGAGACGTCCCTGCCGGACATCACGCCGCTGTATGAACCGGGCGATACGCTGGAATTCTGGGTCGGCAAGCTCGATTCCGGGGAACCAACGCGCATCCGGGCGACGCTGGCGGCAGCAGCGCCCTCGGTTTACGTCTGGGTAGAAGAGGGCCTCGACTACAACGCAGCCAGCATGCAGCAGACGGCGCTGGCGCTGGACAATCTGCTGAAAGCCGTGCGCTGGCGCGGCACATATCTGTCGCCCAACAGGATGCCCGCAACGCAGGGCCGGGTGCTGGATCCGGCCAACCTCTATTCGCTGCCCGACGTCGATGGCGATCCCCATGTCTATATCGTCTACACAAGCGACCTGCCCGACGACCGCGACGCGATTTACAATCCGATCGATTCGTTACCGTCTTACCTCGCGCCGGGGCCGCATTCCAACGGTCACGAAACCCTGTTTGTGAACACATCCCCCTATGTCGGCACACCGCTTTCCGACAGCGTGTTCATCGGCACGCTGCTGCGTGCCTTTCACAGCCTGATCGTCGACACGCATTATCCTGACCAACCGCTCTGGCTGCGCGAAGCGCTGGGCTGGTATCTGCTGTTGCAATTCCAGCAAACGCCGATCACCCCTACCGAGGTGGCGAATTTCCTCGGCGAGCCGTCCACCATGCTGCTGCATCCCGCCACGCTGACAACCCGCTCAACGGCGCGCGGCATGCAGCTTCTGTTTCTGGCCTATCTCGAACAGCGCTATGGCGTTGATGTCGTGCGCCGCCTGTTTCTGGAACAGGGGCCGGGGATGACTGCGGTCGATCGCGCGCTGGCAGCGGCGAACATCGTCGATCCGTTGAGCGGGGAAACAGTCACGGGCGAAATGGCGTTTGCCGATTTTGTTCTGGCCAACGCCGTTAACCGGCCATTTGGCGACGGGCGCTATGCCTACAGGCTGATTCAATTGAACCAGCAGGCCGTTAGCACGCCACTGGAACGCCCCGAAGTCCGGCTCGGCGCGCAGCCCGCGCCCCAGTTCGGCACGCAATACTACACCTTCGACGCGGCACGGCCGCTGGTGCTGGACATCACATTCAACGGCGTGGAGACGGTGAAACGGCTCGACATGCCCGGCGCGGCGGACGCGGACAACGCCTTCTACTGGTCGGGGCGCGGCGGCAACCGCGACGCGACCCTGACGCGCGCGTTCGACCTGCGCGAGGTGGACAGCGCAACCCTGCATTTTGACGCCTGGTACGATCTGGCTTCCGGCTGGAATTACGCCTATGTCGAGGTTTCGACCGACGGCGGCGAAACGTGGAGCATCATACCGGCGACCGACACGACGGACATGAATCGCAACGGCGTCGCCTATGGCCCCGGCTTCACCGGCATCAGTAACCGGGAAGGGCCGCGACCGTTCCCGGTGATGGGCGTGCTCATGGCCGGCGATGGCATGACGATTGCCAGCGTGGTCCCCGATGGCCCCGCCGAGGCCGCCGGGCTGCAAGCCGGCGATATCATCATCGGTTACGACGAACGACCGTGGCCGGGAATGCCGAACGTGCTTGGGCTGCTGGGAGAGTATGCGCCGGGCGAAACACTCAACCTCTGGATTCAGCGAGGCAACGAACGGCTGACCGCGCCGGTCTTGCTTGGCGCGCACGAGTCACGGGTTGTCGAGCCAACGCCGCGCTGGCTGGAACAGGAAGTCGATCTGTCGGCCTATGCCGGTCAGGAAATCCTGCTGCGCTTTGAAGTGGTGACGCTGCCGGGCCGCTGGAGCGAAGGTTTCGCCGTCGACAACATCGCCATTCCCGAAATTGGCTTTGCCGACGACGGCGACGACGAAGCGGGCTGGGTATCAACCGGCTGGGAGCAGGTGACGAACAGCGTCCCGGCGCGTTACCTGGTGCAAATGGCGACCTTTGGCGGCGCGCGTCCCGAACGCGCTCGCCGCCTTCTGACGCCCGACGACGGAACGAGCGGGCATTGGCGCGTCGACCTCGACGCGAACGAACGGCTGGTGATTGCCGTTTCCGGCCTGAATCAGGATACGTTCCAGCCCGGCCAGTTCGATCTGCAAATCATGCCCGTCGGTTAGCGTTCGCGGATGCGCTGCATGAAGTAGCCCCGCACGAAGCGATAAAATTCGAGCGTGCTTTCCGGGCGCTGGCGGTTGCTATCCAGCTTGCGTCCCAGACTGCTGGACTCTTCGAGCGCCTTTGTGTCGCCGGAGTTGTAGATATGCCATACCAGTTCGGGCAGCCGCAGCAGATCAGCCGCGATTTCAGCCCCGACCCGGTTCCGCTCAGCAATTGGCAGGTCCGCCAGCAGGCTTTCGATTTCGGCGCGCAGCACGGGCGGCGTCAACGCGGCGATGCGGTGAGGCGGGAAAGCCCGCGCCAGATTGGACAGCACGCGCACCGCGACCCGAACCTCCAGCAGCACGCTCGGCGCGGCGCGGTCGCGGAAGGGGGGGGACGTCGGCGCCTGTTTGATCTCAACCGGCTGTGGCCGCCCGTCTGACAGGCTGCCGCCGAGAACACGCAGGACGTCAAGCGCCTGTTTCGGCTGAGCTTTGCCTTCATACAACGCCTGCACATGGCTTTTCAGGTTGCGCGGGCGCGTTTCTTTCTGCCGTCGTCCCAGCGCCTCAATGGCACGGCCCAACTGAAGCATGCCTCGCGCCAGCGCATCGCGGTCGTCATCCGTCAGCCCTCCGGCCAGACTGTCCAGATCGCCCAACAGCGACTTCAGGCCGGGAGCCTCACGCTTATCGACGTAGACAACCGCCGTGTCGTGCAGAAATTCGACCGTGACGTTCAGCAGGAGGGCGTAACTGGCAAGGTCTTCACCGCCCATCATCTGGCGCAGCGCGCAGGTCGCCATCAACGGCGCGGCGAGGTTCTCTCCCAGCGCGCGGACGAGCGCATTCACGGCCTCCTCGGCGCGTTCGTCGTCCACAGCGCGAATGTACCGCCTGAGCAGATCGAGCGCGGCGGCCTGAGCCGGGCGATCCCAGTCGTGCAGACGGAAAGCCTTAACGATCAGCGCCGTTCCCTGATCACCGGCGCTCGCCGCGACCTGTGGCAACAATGTAGCGACGCGCATGCTTTCAACCAGATCGCGGCGGCGCGTGTGGTATTCGAGCAACTCCATCAGACAAGCCGGCGGCACGACGGACGCTACTGCCGGGTAGGACGCCAGCAGCGTCGTCAGGTTGATCGCCGATTCGTGCAGGCGTTCCGTCCAGCGAGCCTGCGCCAGCGCGCCGAAGTGCGCCATCGCCAGCGGCAGCGGCTTGACACCTCCGGCATCCAGATAGCGTAGGGCGCTGATCGTGTCATCGTGCGGCAGCGGAGTCTCGAAAAACAACCGGCGCACTAGCGCGGCATACGTCTTCTGCAACTCCACAGCGCCGTACAGGATACGGGCATGGCGCAGCATTTCCTGCGCCAGATCGGGAAACGCCCGGCGCGCCAGCAGAATCCGCAGCAAGGCATAAGCGCCTGCGGGTTCGAGCGTTCGCAGCACGCTATCCACCGATAACGCGCCGACCAGCCAGCGAAAGACGTTGTCGTACAAATCGGCGTGGGGTAACTGGCTGACGCGGGCCATAGCTTCCAGCGCGCTGGTTTCGAGCAGTTCGTAACGGCGGCCCAGCAGCGCCAGTTCGACCAGACGGATCAGAACCAGCGCCGACCAGTCTTCATCGAAGGCCGCCGCCGCATCGACAATGATGCGCGCTTTCGGCTCAGACCTCGCGCCGGAAAGATAGTCGCCAAAGACGACCAGCGGTTCGGGCAGCAGCATCACGAACTGCGACTGGCTGAACAACCGCTGGAGCTGCTCGGCGGCCAGATAATTGATCGCCAGCACGAAGATCGTGCGCGCCAGTTCTTCATCGCCAACGGACAGCGGCAGCGCCCGGCTCAGCAGCGCGGGCATGGTATGGCTTATCTCGGCCACCGGGTCGGCATGGTGGGCTTCCAGAAGAAACTGTCGCAGCGCGAGCGAGTCCCCGGCGGCGACCAGTTCTTCGACGCACTTCTGCGCGGTGGACTGGGCCAGCCCGATCCACTCCATGCCGCGCGGGCCGTCGGGCATCCGCAACCAGTGAAGCACCAGATCGAAAATGACGCGCGCTTTCCCGGCCTGAGCCGCGTCCTGAAGCTGGCTCAGCACGGCCGCCTCCACCAGCGGTTCCTGCGGCACAATCGTAGTCAGCAGATCGGCCTGACGGATGTCGCCCAGACCAATGGCGAACGCCATCACGTGACGCGCGTAATCGACGCGCAGCTCTGCGGACAGCGTCGGGTCTTCGGCCAGCACGCGGGCGACGTCATCGGCCTCCACCGGCAGGTTGTTTTGCAGCGAATTGTCCAGCACGAGACGGTGCGACGCATAGGCCAGCGCTTTGGCGAGGCTATCGCCCTGTTTAATGCGCCAGGCGGCCACCGGGGTAAGCAGCTCGGTCTGTTCCAGCACCAGTTCTGGATCGAGCCTGAACTGGCTCATGATGAAACGGCTGTAGTCGTTGCTCAGATGCTCGCCGATCACCCTGCCGTCCGCCCAGTCATAGACCAGCGTGCCGGGCGCGGAAACATCCTGCCCGGACAGGAAACGAATGTGCGCGTCCAGCCGCGTGCCACGCAGGGCATGCATAGCGAAGGTCACGCCAAAACGCGCCGACGGCGGCAAAAGGGCCAGCAAACCTTCGACCAGCGCCGTGCGCTGCGCCGGGTTCGGCGGCGCGTTGTGAATGATAAGCGGCACGCCCTCAACGATTGCAGCCAGCAACTGCTCGATAACATCGAGGCGCTGGCGGGTACAGCTCATCAGCGCAAGCATGGCATCCACCTGCGCGGTTACGCCCGGCGGCCCGACTTCAGGAATGCTCACCGGCTCCAGACGAGCGACCTTGCCATCGAAAACGGGCATCTCTGTCTGAAGCAGATGCATAATGGCGCGCAGATTGCCCCCCAGACCGCGCAGCAAGTCGGCGGGCAGGATGACGTAGTGCATGACAGCAGCGCCGGCCCGGTTCAGTTGCGACTGAACGAACACGAAGTGCGTCGGGCGGACTCGCACCACCCCCCACGCACCGAGCGGAACCGACGGCATCGGCGGCATCGGGGCTGCGCGCACGATATCCGGCAGATCGCCGGGTTGCAGGCCGGGCGATAAGGCCAGCAGCTTCAACGCTTTCTGCGGCGCGCCCAGCTCAACGCTCTGTCCGTAATAAAAATGCTCAAGCAAGTAACCGGCAGCAGCCAAATCCCAATTCTTTCTGGTTACAGCAGGCAATCATCCATCGGTATCTTCACCATCATAATTCGCACTGCCAGCCCAAACCAATAAGAGTGTGCCGTAAGTACCTGTGACGAACCGGAGCGGCAGGGCGCTTGAGGTTTGCGGGTTACCCCATCATGGGCCGGGGACTGCCTTCCGTGGAGCGGTATAATCGCTCTGTTTGTTTCTGATCGGAGAAAGGATCGTCATGAGTCGCGCGTTTGTCGTCGCCGGGGCGCTGCTGGCAGCGCTCGCGGTGATGCTGGGCGCGTTTGGCTCTCACGGGCTAAGCGCGCACTTTGAAGCACACCCAGACCTGAAGCCAACCTTTCAGACCGCTTCGGAGTACCATCTCGTTCACGCAGTAGCGCTCGTCGTGGCTGGTGGGATAGCGTCGCGGTGGCCGGGCCGCCTGTCTAACTGGGGCGGCGTGCTGCTGGCAACCGGCATCGTGCTTTTCTCCGGCAGCCTGTATGCCCTCAGCATCCTCAATGTACGCGGCATGGGCGCGGTTGCGCCGTTTGGCGGCGCGGCGCTCATTTTGGGCTGGTTGTGTCTGGCGCTGGCGGGGTGGCGAGGTAACCGGACGCCTTAGGACGCCTCAGCATCAGGGCCAGTGCCGCCAGCCATGTCAACGCGCCGGTCACCAGAGGATTGTAGTGCGAGCCGAAATTCGGAAACAACGCCCAGCCGAGATTATCCGCCGCGTGATAGAGTTCGACTGCCAGAACGCTGCCGCCTGAATGCCGGTAAAGCCAGACCAGCAAGACCCGCATCCCGACCGTTTTGACGGATTGCCAGAACACCCACGTCGCGGAATTGCCGGTCTGTATGAACGGAACGGCGTGCCACACCGCCCACACAATGCCGAGCAACAACCCGCTTCGCAGCGTTCCGCTGCGTTTCAGCATCCGCTCGGTTGCGTAACCTGTCCAGCCCAGCTCTTCGCCAGTGGCCGTGAGCATGAACGTCAGGAAAAGCGGCAGCCCCGTCTGGAGCGAAACAACGACGCGTTCGGGTAGCGGCAGGCGAAACAGGCGCATGACGGCGTAGGACAAGCCATAAAGCACGGGGGCCAGCAGGAGCGCGAGCAGAACCGGGCGTCTGCCACGTATTCTTCTGAAATCCAGCGCCCGCCTCAGGAAGGTCGCCGCGCCTCTGGCTCCAGCTTCCCGAAACACGAGCGCACTCGCCGCGATGGCTGGCACAAAAGCCACCAGCGCGCTGGCCGGCAAATTGACAGGTAGCGGCAGCCGCCTGCCGCCAACCAGCCACAGTGGCAGGGATAGCGCGAATGTCAGGGCGAAAAAACGAGCGATCGCTCTGTCAGTCTGTGACACGAGCATGCTCCCGCTGGAAACCGGCGTTGCTATTCAGATGCCGCGCGCGGAAGATGCCTTACACCGCTGCGTTGCCGGCGTGGGCGCAGCAGCGGGTATCAAAAAAACGGGGCCAGTCACAGCTACTGCCCCCGTCAGCTATTCCAGTTCAAATTCGCGCTCGGTACACACGCGCAACACGCCTGCCAGTTCGTGACCGATGACACAGGTTTGGTCCCCCAGACGAAGCTGCAACGGCCCATTAAAGGGCGCACGCGCTACCAGTTCAAAGCGCGTGCCGGGTTTCAGGCCCAGTTCGCCCAGATAAGAGAGCATGTTCTCGTCGTGTGTGCTCACGCGGCTGATGACAAGCTCGCTGCCCGGTTCGGCTTCGTTAAGCGGCCAGTCCGTCACACGCGGCATGTGGCCGTCAGCGGATGGAATCGGCTCGCCATGAGGGCAACGGCGCGGAAACCCGGCCATCTGCTCCATGCGGTTGACCATTTCGTCGCTGACTACCGCGCCAAGATTGTCGGCCTCATCGTGAACTTCATGCCAGCCGAACTGCATGACACTGACCAGAAATGCCTCGACCAACCTGTGCCGGCGAATGCTGGCCAACGCCTCGCGCTCGCCCGCCGGAGTCAGATAGATTCCCCGGTAGGGTTCGTGCTCCAGAAAGCCATCTTCCTTCAGGCGCTGCACCATGCGCGTTACCGCCGGCGCGGACACATTGAGCACCTTCGCCAGCGCTGATGTCGAGATATAGGGACTGTCATTCTGATAGTACGCCAGGCGGTACGCCTCGGCGAGATACTCCTGCATTGCGGCACTTGCGGTCATGCACTTCCTCGACACAACGCAATTTTTATCATGGCTATCATAAATATATCGAGTAACTTTAGGTTTCGCAAGGGTTAAACATTAAATTTATAAAGGGTTAATATTCCGGCCATGCGAGCAAATAGGCGACCAGTGCGTCAATATCTTCGGGCGCGACCTCGTAAATAAGCTGGTGCTCGCCCGGCAGTTCGAAAACCTGGCGCAGCGTCGCAGCAGAACCGTCATGAAAATACGGCGCGCTAAGCCAGAGCCAGCGCAATGCCGGCGTATCGATAGGCTGGTCGCTCGTGCCAACATCATACCGCTGGAGATTCGTGCCCGCCTGCCCGACATGGCAGTTCCCGCATCCCCGCTGCTGAAAAATCTCCGCGCCGCGCTCGATAGCTTCGTCCGGCTGTATCGACCGCGCCGGGGTCGGGATCGAAATCAGGTAGTTCACCAACGTATCCAGATCGGCCGATAGCCCCGCATGAGGCTCGCCCAACGGATCGTGCGCGGGGCCTTCGATCAATCCCAGCCCTCCCTGTAAATGGCGAATCAACAGTTCGACATCCGCCAGTTCGTCGTATCCCCCACTCCAGAGATAGGGCGCAGTCTCCGGCAGGCCATAGAGCACCGGCGTATTTCTGGGGCCTTCCGGCATGCCCACCCATACGCGGCCATCCGACTCACCGTCGAAATGGCAGGTCGCACAGCTCAGCCATGAGTCCTGACTCATGTGCGGATCGGCAGCGCTATGGAACAGGTGCGCGCCGATGAAAATGTCGTTAGGTATCGCCGGGCTGCTGATTGGCAGCACATCGACGGCCGTCAGCGTCGCCGTGTCGATCACCGTGATCGTCGAGTCGAGCGCATTGTGGACGTAAAGCAACGCCCGGTCGCGGCTGAGCAAGAGTCCGCGCGGATTCGCCCCGACCGGGACGTTGGCTACCGCCAGCCCGGTCTGCAGGTTGATGACCGAAACATCGTTGCTGCCCGAATTGGCAACGTAGAGCCAGTTACGTGCCGGGTCAAGCTGAACTACGAACGGCAGGTTAACCGGCCGGTCGGCTGTATCGAGAGCCAGCCTCGCGGACTGGCGCAGGCGCATATCGCGCAGGTCAACGACGTTGACAACGGGAAAAACGAGCGTGTCATAAGTCGGCACTTCATTGCGCGCATTGAACCGCGTCTGCGGCAGATAGGCAAGGCCGGAGTCCGGATGGATCGTCAACGACTGGAATGCCCCGGTATCGACGCCTGTAGACACGGTCATCACCGCCCGTCCATGCGGCGTATAAATCAGTGTGAGCTGGCCGCTCCAGAAATGGGTGACGTATAGAAAATCGCCCCACAACGCCAGACCGGCAGGCGCGTCCGGCACCGGCCACCGCTGGCTGACCGCGCGCGACGCAAGCTCAACGACAACGACCTCGTCGCTGCCCTTGAGCGACACGTAAGCCGTGGTGTCGTTCGCGACAACGCCGTATGGCTGCGCGCCACCGAGATCGACATGCGCGACGACGCTCTGCGCGTCAAGATCAACGATTGACAGCGTATTATCCCCGCGATTGGCCGTCACGCCAAAGCGGCCATTGGGCGTAACAGCGACGCTGCGAGGGTCTGTACCGACGGGGATTTCGGCAATCACTTCGCCATCGGCGGGCCGTACCAACGAGACACTGTTGCTGAGCATATTGACCGCGACCACCGTGCGGCCATCGGCTCGCAGCGCCAGCGTATTGCTGGCAGGCAAAAGCGTGCGCGCCGGAGGCAGGGCATAGAGCGGCATGGGGATAGGCGTAGGGCCGGATGTTTGAGCGCCGGCAGGGACAACCGGCAAAGCCGAGGCGGCGGCCACCGTTACGGCAAAAAGCCAACCGAAGCCGGCCCGCCGGCACAGCCCGGTTGTCAGTCGCGTGAAAAGGCGGACGGCGCGCATCAATCTCCCAGACTGAGCAAACGGTCGTGCATGAGCGTGATTTCGCGCGTCTGAACGCCTGCGTTTCCGGAACCATCAACGCCTGTGACGAACAGCGTCAGCGTCAACGGATCGGATACCCACGAGCCGCTGGCACGGGACTGCGGTTCAAAGTTCGGGAAACGCTCGCTCACGGCGGACGGATCGTACGGATATGTAAACGTGCTGCCGGTCATCGGCAACTCTCCCTGTTCCACCACGTAGCCGGGCATTTTTAAGGTGTAGTGAACGCGCACATCACTCCAGCCAGAAGGCGCGGCAAAGTTGAAATTATAGCGGGAACCGGGCGCGAAACTGGCATCCTGCCGGTCTACCGGCAACAGACCGACATCTTTCGGCACGACATAAACCGAGAAACGACCGTCTGGCGCGCCGGGGATGCCGCCGGTCGGGTATGGCGGCTCGACAATTCCGGCGGAAGTCGGCCCTTCATGCCAGACATCAATATCAACCGTCCAGATACCCGCTTCATCGACGATGAGGTCCTGCGCCGGATCGTAGAAATAACCCACAGCATTCGCCACGCCGTCAACGCTGTATTCCCGTCCATCCGGCGCAGTGATCGTCGCGCGCACGCGCGACGGCAACAGCGGAGCGACATTTCCGGCGATCGACAGCCGATCGCCAACCTCCAGAATGGCTCCCGGCCGCGCGCCTGACGGGTAGAAGAAGATTTCGACCGCCTGACCATCGAGCGTGAACAGCGGGCCGCCATCAGCGCCCCCCGCCTGCCCCCGATACGGAGGGTAGACGCGCGTGCCGCGGCCTCCTTCCGCCACAGTCATGACCAGCGATCCGTAGATGGCCGTTTCGGCAATACGCGCCTGCGAATTGCGGACAACCGCGCCGCCGAACATGAACAGATAATCGCCGGGCCGGTCGCCGGTAAAACCCGCGCCGATCTGGCGATTATAGCGGTCGTTGGGATCGACATAGAAAAGCGTCGCATCGTCTTCCGTCCCAACCACCAGTTGTCGCGCGGTGACGCCGGGGCGCACAAGACTGACATAGGCATAAGCGTCGTTGACGACATCACCGGGAGCCAGCGCCGGCCCGAAATCAGCCTCCGGCGCGTTTATCGTCATCAATGGTAGCGAATGGCGTACGCTGCGCTCGCGCAAAACCGGTTCGGGCAGAACTTCCGCCAGCCATTGCTCGTACTGCCCCGCCGTATCCTGAACGGTCAGCGCCGGCATCAGGCCGCTGTCCTCCGCGTCCTCCAGCCAGAGCACATCGCCGCTGTGATAGGGAATATTCGGATAAATCGGCGCACCCTGCGCTCCCACGATCGCGGCATAATGCGCGGCGTTATACCACGCGGGCCGCATATCCGCCTCGACGTTCGCCAGCCCGCGCCGGCCATGCAGCACCAACGACGAATCGGGCCGGGCGATGACGCCCGCCGCGCGCTGGCTGGCGGCCCACAGGCGACCGGCGGAGTCGGTATAGCGCGCTTCATAATCGACCGTATACTCTCCCGGCGTCGTGAACCGCACCCCGCCGTCCGGTGCGTGGAAATAGCCAAAGCGATTGGCCTGCCCTTCGATGCGCGTTTCAATCACGTCGCCGCCATCGAGCGGATAGACGCGCAGCGTGATCGTCACATCGGCGGGCACGCCAGGCGACAGGTGAAGGCCGGGATTGAACGTATCGCCAACCTCGAATGAAGTCCCCGGCAACACGCTCGGCGTCAGGCTGAGCAGTTCGGCGACCAGCACCTCATACACGCCGCCGCCCTCATAGCGATTGCCCCACACGTCTTCCAGCATTCCGGTCATGGAAATGCGATAGGGGCCATAGTCTTCAAAGGTATAGGCGGTGAAGAGCGTATTGAGCGTCGTCAGACGATAAACATCGACCGGCGAAAACTCGCCAAAGCGCTCGCGCTCATCAACGCTGACGGTCGACAATCGATTTTGCAGGATCGGCGCGGTTCCCAGATTGTCGGTTTCGCCATTGGGCCGGGTCACGCTGACGCTCAGCCGGCCGCCGGGCAGCAGGAAAGGGATCAACGGCGCGCTGAAGGTCTGGAATGCGTTCGGCATCTGATCGTACAGATAAGGTTCCAGCGGGTAGCCGATCGGCTCGCCCGTCGCATGATCCACAGGCGGCAGGATGTATGTCGGGCTATCGAAGCGCACGCGGTTGGCTAGCGTGGCCCACGCCTGATCGGCCTCGGACAGCAGTCCGCGGCTGCCATTGCTCGGATGATCTGCAAACAGCGCCCACAGCAGGCGAACGGGCTGCTGCGCCGCGATGTCGTAGAGGATCGGAAGCCGTGTGGGTTTGCCAGAGCCGGCAGGTTGTGACGCCGTGAACAGCCCGCTCGCATCCCACGGAATCCGCGCCTCGCCCGTATCGATATAGCCGCGAAAGACCGGCGCGTACAGCCCGGCCGGTAACGTTTCCGGGATGGTGAATTCAAAGGTCAGGCCGAAAGTCAGGGTATTCTCGTGCAGCACGATGTCGGGCGCTTCCGCCCATGCTTCGCCCAGCAGGATTTCCTCGCCCGGAACATGGATGGCCAGCCCGGATGGCGTTCGCACGGTCGACCAGCCATTGTTGGCCAGCGGGCTCATGGCCACGTGTTGCTGCCCGTCGATCTCGGCGACGATCGGCGCAAGGCTGATCTGGCCAACCGCTCGAAAATTCACCGCCGGCGGCGGCTCCGAAGCGACAAGTCTGATATCCAGTTCGAGGTGAACAGGGTCGTTTCGATTGCCGATCGCCAGCCGGTCGGTTCGCCCACGCGCCGTCCAGTAGCTCGCGCCGCCATCCGCCGGGCCGCCCAGCGTAAAGCGCGTCGGAGCGTCGCCAACGGCGCTGTTCAGGCGCACCACGCCATCAACCTCCCCGGTCGATTCCAGCACCCGATCAAGCGCCAGCGTCTGCAAGACAACGCCTTCCGAGTTGATCGAACGGAGTTCATTCAGCGTCACGGTTTCCGAACGCCCGCCAATCGGCGCGAACGGTAGCCGCAGTTCAAAATTGCCGTTCCGGCTCACCACAGCCACCGGAACCGGCCCGACCTCCCGCACATCGGGCGTCAGACGGGTTAGCTGCCCGGTCACGCCGGATTCCGGATCGACAGTTACCTGATAGGTCGTCGCGTCGACAGTGAACACGACCTGTAGCCGAGCGCCGGTCGTCTCGATGCCGGTCGCCGCCAGGTAGAGCGATTGCCGGTTGCGAAGCCCAAACAGGCTGCCACCAAGAAAACTGGCTTGCGGATAGGCTTCCCAATCGCTCAGATCGCCATCAAGCCGAATCCGGGTGACGGGTGTGGTTGCCTGTCGCATTTCGGGAAACGGCCCGTAAATGATCGTCGCCGGGCCGCCCGGCATGGCCTCCGGAATATCGCGCAGAGTGGAGGGAGTTTCGCCAACAATGGGGCTGATCCAGAAGGGAGTGTTGCCGGGGCCGAACATCCGCGCGCTGAAGCTGCCGGTCACGCCCGCCTGAACCATGGTTGTCTGGCCGGTATAGAGGTTGCGAATGGCCAGCCGCGCGTTGGGAAAAACCGCGCCGCTCACACCGGAAATCGTCACCATGCCATCCGCGTCTGCCGGCGAAATGTCGATCAACGACAGAAGTGGCGGTTCCCCCGCCGTCGCCTGCGAGATCGTCTGCGCGCGAACCGGAGCCAGCGTCAGCAGCGCAACCACAACAGACAGCACGACCCAGACTCGCGGCAACGCGGTTACTCCTCGGACAACAGCGTGAGACAACTATGAGTCAGGCCGAGTATAAGAAAAAGAAACGGCCAGCGCCAACCCCGCCGGAGGGCAACGCGCGTCATGGCTTGCAGCCGAGCGAGTCCACGAGCGCGTCGAGCGCTTGCAGCAGGCTGTCCGGGTCGCGGTCGTTGACCAGCGTATAGTCGGCCAGCGCGATTGGCCCGCCCTTTTCGAGCATCTCAATTTCCTGAAAATCCCGCGCTTCGGCTTCCTCCCACGTCAGCGGGCGTTCGGCGCGACGCGCCAGCCGCTCGTAGCGCACGCGGCGCGGGCTGACGATGGCAATCACGATCAGTTCGGCGTCCAGTTGGTTGATCAGCGTTTTGTACTCGCTGAAACTGTACAGGCCGTCGATGACGATGCAGTTGCGCTCGGTAAAGGCAGCCCGCAAATGCGGCAGCGCCCGCTTGGCCATGACGTCCATGCCCTCGTTACGTCGCAGTTCCTCGCGCACCACCCGTTCGTTTTCAGGATTGATGGGCAGGCCACGACGCACCACCTCATCGACGACGATGCCGCCGAACCGAAACTCAAAAAATCCGCGCTGCTTCAGGTGCTGAGCACACAGTGTCTTGCCAGAACCCGGCATGCCGACCAGAGCGATCGCGCGGCGCGCTTCGCGTGTTGTCAATGGAATCCTCAACAGTCTGAGAAAATCGATGGAATACGCCGCGAATTATACACCGGCGGTGTCTTGCGACAATGATAGGGTCTGCGTACACTGGACGTTAACAGGTAACGAGGAGCGCGTCTCGCGCTGTCCTGAGCCATCCACTACAGCGGCGCGCGTTGCAGGTCGCATTTGGCAGCCACATGGGCCACCGGCAAGGGCAATTCAGATGACTGAAGAAACGCTCACCAATCCCTACCTGCCCGCCAGAGACACCAATGTTGCGACGACATTAGCCGGGCGCAAACGCGCGCTGGCCCGCCTGCGACAATATCTCAACGACCGGGCTGCCGATGAAGCCCTGCTTTTTCTGGGGCGGCCGCATATCGGCAAGACGACGCTGGCGCGCCATATCGAAAAACTGCCCGACGAGCACTTCGTTAACACCTATGTATCGCTGGCCGAGATGGACATCAGCGGAGAGGAGGACTGGCTGCTGGCGCTGGCGCAAGCTGCCACGGAAGCCGTCGCCAGACGCGGGTTCACGCTCAGCCGGTTGCGCGAACTGCAGCCTCCCGACGGCGATGCCCGCGCCTGGTTTGCCGGCGCGTTCCTGCCAGAGCTGTTCGTCATCATCCGCGCGCACCGCCGGCTGGTTTATATTTTCGACGACGCCCACGTACTGCTGCGCGCCGTTCAACGCGGAGACCTTCCCGCAGATGTTTTCAGCTACCTGCACCAACTGCTGCTGGCGCAGCGCCAGCTTGCGCTGGTCATGATGCTGGACACGGAAGCGGAGCCTGATCTGCTGCAGATGTCGCCGCTGGTCAGCCTCGATAACGCCCACCGTCTGGGCAATCTGTCGGTCGAGGATGCGGCCAGTTTCCTGCAGGACCCGGTTGGCGCACTCTATCAAGTGCCGGAACCGACAGCCGCCGCCATTCACCGCGCGACGGGAGGGATGCCGCTGCTGTTGCAATTGTTCGGTTCGGCGCTGTTCTGGCGCTGGGAAGACGAGCCCGATATTAACGTCATGACCACCGATGACGTCCGGGCGATCACGCCACAGGTTTACGCTCGCGCCGACGAAATCTTCGAGGAAATCTGGCAGCGCCTGTCGCAGAATGAACGGTTGACGCTAACGGCCATCAGCCAGTTGCTCTACCGCGATCCGCTGCGCGCCGTCGACGCCGGAGCGATTGAAGCGTGGCTGGTGCAAACCGACTACCCGCTGGACCGAACAGCCATCGCCGCCGCCGTACGCAGCCTGGAATATGAAGAACTCGTCTCGATCAGCCCATCGGGCATCACGCTGACGATGGGGCTGCTACAAACATGGCTGCTGGAAAACGCGGCGCTGAATCGCGGCGTCGACGCTTCAAATGCCGGAACACCACAGCGGCGGCTGCAGGCACTGCTTCTGGCGCTGGCGGCGGTCATCATTGCCGTGATCGTGCTGACGGCGCTCAGCAACTCGTCTCGACCTCCGGTCGATCTGGACCTCGCGCCGACGGTCACGCTGGTCACAGCCGAATAACGCCGCATTAGCCTATGGGCAGGCTACACACGCCGGCCTGAATGGCGCAGCGGGCAAGCACGCGGTCGTCCCTGAGCACCTCAAAACTCGCGTCCGGATCGTCGCTCAACCAGAACCAGCGCAGAAACGAAACCGACCGCCACGCCTGGCGTAACTCGCAGTAGTCGGGCGGTGGCAACTCGGTATAGTGATTGGTCCAGACCTGTACGCATGCTTTGGGCTGAAGCAAGGCGTCGCTGTACCAGAGGCTGGAGCGGAAACCAACCTGTCCGTTTTCCGTCGTCTGCACAAATTGCAGATCGCTAATGTCCACCGCATGGTCGGTCGGATTGTAAATCACGAGCGTCACGTCATCGAAGCGCAGGTCGATGACATCGTTCGCCGCAGGCGTCGGCGAGGCATCCGGCGTGGCGGTTGCCATCTCGGTCGCCGTGCGGGACGGAACAGGCGTGCGGGTGGCGGGCGCGGGCGTCTGCTCAGCTTCATCCGCATCTTCCTGAGCCGGCTCCGGGCTGGCTTCCCGCGTCGCTGCGGAAGACGCAGCCGTCGCCGGAGTTTCGCCCATCGTCCAGGCAACGCTCGTACCCGGCAGCGTCGCGTCCGGGAGACTGTCCCCTGCCAGAGTTTCAGGCTGCTGGCTATCGCGCAGCACCAGCGCCACACCGCCGGCGAACGCCAGAACCAGTGATAGAAGCAACGCCGCCACCAGCGCCCAACGGCGGCGGGAACGCGGGCGCGTCCCGATACGGCCGGATGCCCCGGTACGTCGCGCTTCGAGGCGCTGAACTGATGCCGGTGTCGTTTCGTGCCGGGCAGCCGGGGCTGCCGCACGCCCTTGCCCCGATGGGCGGTCTACAGCGACGACGCCCGCAGCGCTGAACGCCGCCTCCAGCGCTTCCACCAGCGCCCTGCCATCGGGAAACCGCCGCGCCGGTTCTTTTTCCAGCAGGCGCAGCAGGACCGCCTCAATCTGTGGTGGAATGTCGGGATTCACGCTGCGTGGTGGCGGCGGTGGGTCATTCAGATGTTGCAGGACAACCGCCATGGCGGAAGGATCGTCGAACGGCACACGCCCCGTCAGCATAAGATAGAGCACGATTCCCAGCGAATAAAAATCGCTTTGCGGCACGGCTGCCGACGAGGCCAGGGCCTGTTCGGGCGCAATGTAATGCGCGCTGCCAAAGGTATTGCCTATGGAACCTTCCGGCACGCTCAGCGCCAGCCCGAAATCGGTGAGAATGCCCCGCCCGTCCGGCGTCACCATAATGTTCGACGGCTTAACATCGCGGTGGATGACGCCGCCCGCGTGCGCGTGGTCGAGCGCGCTGGCGATGTCGCGGGTCAGCCGCAAGACATCCTGATAGGGCAACTGCCTGCCCGTGCGCTGGCAACCCGCCAGAATCTGGCCCAGATCGCGCCCTTCAATGAACGCCATGGCCATGTAATAGAGCGGCCCATCCTCGCCGAACTGATAGATGCTGACGATATTCGGGTGGTTGAGGCGGGCGATGGCTCTGGCTTCGCGCTGAAACCGCTTGCGGTATTCTTCGGACGGTTCGACTGACTGCCGGGCGTCGATCACCTTCACCGCAGCATAGCGATCCAGCTTTTCGTCATAACCTCGATAGACGCGGGCCATGCCGCCGTGACCGAGCAAAGCAAGGATGCGATAATCGCCAAGCTGGCTGCCGATAATCGGGTCGGTGATCGACATCGTAAACTCTTTGTTGGCGTAATGAATAATCAGGATGCCTACCGGCGATTATACATTCTCAACGCTTGCGAGGCAGCGTAGACCCGACCTGACAACCTAATCGCTGCACCCCGGTTATGTTCGTTCACCAGCTTTTTCCGAAGGTCATGAATTGCGTTATACTCTGCAAAAAGCCGGTCGGTGAGGAAAACAGGCAGGCATTTTGACACCGCATCCCGATATCCCGGAAAACGAAATACGTGAGCGTTGCGGCGCGTTGCTGGCCCCGGCAGCCGAAGAAGCGCGCAGGCTAAACCATAACTATATCGGCGTCGAGCATCTCTTCATCGCCGCCACCAAAAACGACATGGGGCCGACGGCGACCCTCCTGCGCCGCGCCGGGTTGAACCCGCGCCACGTCCGTAACGAAATCCGGCGCGAAATCGGAACCGGAGACGGCATTCCGCGCGAGGTTTTGCCGCTGACGCCGCGCACCGAAATGGTGCTCTCGCTGGCGATCTTTCTGGCCGAGCGAGACGAAGCCGATGAAATCGACGAAATGCATCTGCTGCTCGCCATTCTTCAGGAAGGCGAAAGCGTCCCGGTTCGCAAGCTGATCGATCTCGGTTTCAACGTCAACCTTTGGCTCCAACGCATACTGACAGAAGCCTATGAAAAGGATATGTCAGCGCCCCCGCCGGTGTTTGAAAATAATCTCTTTAACTTTCCCGAATTTGACGAAGACCCGCTTGCCGACGATTCCGATCTGATCTCCAACCCCGATCTGCGCGGCGAAAACAACGGGCGCTATCCAACGCCGCTGCTGGACAAGTATGGGCGAGACCTGACAGCCCAGGCGCGCGAAGGCAAAATCGGCCCGGCGCTGGCCCGCGAGCGGGAGATTCGCGCTCTGGCGCGCACGCTCGCCCGCAGCAAAAAGAACAATCCGTTGTTGCTGGGCGACGCCGGGGTCGGCAAAACGGCCGTAGTCGAAGGGCTGGCCTACGCGATTTACGAAGGCACAGCGCCCGCTTCGCTGCGTAACCGCAGAATCGTGCAACTGGAAATCGGCACGCTGGTAGCTGGAACCAGCCTGCGCGGGCAATTTGAAGAACGGCTCATCGGCATTCTGGATGAGGCCAAGCAGGCGGGAAACGTCATCCTGTTCATCGACGAAATTCATACCATCGTCGGCGCGGGCGACACCATCGACAGCAATCTGGACGCGGCCAATATCCTGAAACCGGCATTGGCGCGCGGTGAGGTCATCTGCATTGGGGCGACGACGCACGAAGAATACCGCCGGGCGATCGCGCAGGACCCGGCGCTCGACCGCCGCTTCCGCCCGATCGACATCGAAGAACCCAGCGAGGAAGACGCGCTGACGATTCTGAGCGGGCAGCGCGAGAAGCTGGAAAAACACCACGGCGTCACCATCCGCGCCGAAGCGCTGGAAAGCGCGGTGCGGCTGTCGGTGCGCTATTTGCCCGACCGGCGCTTGCCGGACAAGGCGCTCGATTTGCTCGACGAAGCCTGCGCGCGCGTCGTCATCCGCACTGTTTCCCCCGACGATGATGACGCTGCCGCGCTGGAAGTGAATGTCGACGCGGTTGCCGCCGTCCTGTCAGATTGGACCGGCATCCCGGTCAGCGAGCTGACGAAGGACGAAAAACGACGCCTGGCCACCATGGAAGAAGAGCTTGAGCGAAGCGTGATCGGTCAGGATGAGGCTGTTCGCATCGTGACCGACGCCATTCGCACGGCGCGCGCCGGGCTGGGCGATCCAAACCGGCCTATTGGCGTTTTCCTCTTCCTTGGCCCCTCCGGCGTCGGCAAAACCAAGCTGGCGCGCGCGGTGGCCAAATTCCTGTTTGGCAGCGAAGACGCCATGCTCCGTTTGGATATGTCGGAGTTCCATGACGAGCATACGGTGGCCCGTCTGATCGGTTCGCCGCCCGGCTACAAGGACAACCAGCGCGGCGGCCAGTTGACCGATGGCCTGCGCCGCCGCCCGTACAGCGTCGTCGTGCTGGATGAAGTTGAAAAAGCCGCGCCCGAAGTCTTCGATATCTTCCTGCAGATCTTCGATGAAGGCCGGCTGAGCGACGCGCATGGCCGCCCGGTTGACGCCCGGCACGCCGTCTTCATCATGACGAGCAACATCGGCACCGAAGAAAGCGGCAAATCGCTTGGCTTTGTCTCCGGGCCGGAGCGCACGCCGGACTATTCAGCTTACCTGCACCGCTTCTTCAGGCCGGAATTTCTGAACCGGCTTGACGAAGTGATTACCTTTAATCCGCTCACGCCTCCTGTCCTGAGCCAGATTCTTGAGGTTCAGTTGAAGGAGCTGCACGAGCGGCTGACCGAGCAGCGGCTGAAGCTGCGACTGACGGATGAAGCGCGCGCGCTCATCCTTGAAAAGGGATACGACCCGATCAACGGCGCGAGACCGTTGCGGCGCGCCGTCGAGCGCCTGCTGGTTCGCCCGCTAAGCGCAGCGATTGTCGAAGACGCCTTCCAACCCGGCCAGACAATCGTTGTCCATGCGACCGATGACGAACGCCTGAGATTCGAGGCTGAGGCCGGTTGACTTGATGGAAATCCCGCAGACCGGCCGCCAGCCATTGCCCGTCAGCGATGACGATATCCGTCTTGCGCTGCGCCGGCCACACCCGCAAGATAACGTCGACTTTTTCGCCACCGATCCCAATCCGGAAATCCGGCGGCTGGGGCAACTGGCGCTACGCCGCGAAGATATCAACGACCAGTTTGCGCTGGGCGACCTGTGCGCGAAACGCTCGCTCACCGATGACAAACGCTTGCTGGTCTTTTATGTCGCCAAAACGCTGATCGCCTACCGGCGCGCGCTGCAGGATGCCGACAACGACGTCGACCGCACGCTGGCGCATCGCGCCGTCGATGAGTTCATCGCCTGGGTGCTGGCCACGGCGCATAAATATCCGACGCGCCGCAATATCGCGGTTGCGCTCTGGGCGGTCGCCGAAGCCGAATCCAGTTCGTTGCTGGCGCTAGTCGACCGGCCTGCGTCCTGGCTCAATACCGCACTGGTCGAAAAACTCCTCAACCAGTATCGAGAAAACCAGCCGCGGCAACCGGACCAGGAGGCGGCGCGAACGACGCCGGAACAACCGACCATCGTCGCGCCCGACATCTCCGAGTTCGGATTGAGCCAGTCTCTGGCGACCATAGGCGAAAACACGATCGACACTGCCGCGCTCACGTTTGAAGCGGAGCGCAGCCTGATCGACGTGCTTGACGAGACCCGGTTCGAGCGCGCAGCCAGCGTGCCGTATTCGGTCGACGCGATTCCGGAAATCGAGCCGGTTCGCACGGCGCTCGCTTCCACCTTGCAGACGGTCGTTGAAGACTCTGGCAACGAATTCAGGATTGGCGAGCGCATCGAAGGCCGCTACGAAATCGCCGATCTGCGGCGTGGCGGCATGGGCATCGTCTACCTCTGCTATGACCACGAAAACCGCGAACCGGTCGCCATCAAGAGTTTTCAGGGGCGTTTCTTCGATAACGAGCGCGCGGTCGCCCGTTTTTTTCAGGAAGCGGCAACCTGGATTCATCTGGAAAAACACCGGCATATCGTGCAGGCGCGGCTGGTCCAGAACATCGCCGGACGCCCGCATATCATCCTCGAACACATCAGCGGCCCTGAAGGCCTCGGGCCGGATCTGAAAAGCTGGATCGATCACAAGCGCCTCGATCTCGTCAACGCGATTGAGTTCGGCCTGCACATTGCCCTCGGCATGCAGCACGCCACGCGCAAAGTACCGGGTCTGGTTCACCGCGACCTCAAGCCGGCGAACATTCTGGTGACGCACGACGGCATCGCCAAAGTCACCGATTTTGGACTGGTGCGTTCGGTCGAAATCGAAGACCTTGCGCTCGATGGCGAAGCCGATAACAACGGCGACCATTCGGCGGCCGAGCGGCTGACGCGCATCGGCGCGATCATCGGCACTGCGCCCTACATGTCGCCGGAGCAGTGCCAGTCGCTGGATGCCGATATCCGGTCGGATATTTACGCTTTTGGCTGCGTTCTCTATGAGATGCTCACCGGCCGGACGTTGTTTCGGGCGCACAAGTTCGACGCCTGGATTCAGGCACACTTGCACGAGCAGCCCGTCTTTGATGCCGAAGTCGAAGCGCGTATTCCCCAACGCCTGCGCGAACTGACGCTGGCCTGCGTCGCCAAAGCGCCGGATGACCGGCCTCCGCACTGGGGCGCGATCGTCGATGAGCTGAGCGCGATCTATCGCGAAGTCGTCGGCCACGCGCCGATCCTCGAAGTCACCGGCCCGGCTCTTGAAGCGCGCGAACTGATGGACAAGGGGTATTCGCTGACCGAACTCAAGCGCTATGACGAAGCGCTTGAGGCATACGATCAGGCGATTGCGCTGCAACCGCGTTACGCTTGGGCGTGGGCGCGTAAGGGGCGCACGCTGCGCCTGCTGAATCGCCTCGACGAATCGCTCTCCTGCTTCGAGCGCGCGCTGGAAATCGATCCGAATTATGCCTGGGCATGGCGCGGCAAAGGCATGATTCTGGAGCGGCTTGAACGCTGGGAAGAAGCGCTGTACTGCTATCGCACCGCGGCACACCTTCAACCGGGAGACCCCTGGCACTGGTGCAATCAGGCGGAGGTGCTGCAGCACCTTGGGCGCTACGAAGAAGCGATTCCATTGCTTGAAACCGCGATCAAAGTCGACCCATCGCATTCCAATAGCTGGGCGCGTCTGGGCCAGATTTATCGCCTGATGAAGCGCTATGACGACGCCATCAATGCCTACGAACGCGCCGTTCAGATCGATCCGTCCTATGGTTGGGCACAGAACGGGCTGGGGCTGGCGTTAAAAGCGGTGGGCCGCTATCGCGACGCGTTGATCGCCTTCAAGAAGGCCGCGCGCCACCAGCCGGATGACGTCTGGCACTGGTATAACATCGCGGAGATGCTCATCGAGCTGGGGCAGTATCAGGACGCAGTCGAGCCGGCATTCGAGGCCACCCGCGTCGATAGCAACCATGCGTTCAGTTGGGCCAAGCTGGGGCAGGCGCTGCGCTATGTCAAACGCTACGACGAAGCGCTGGCGGCCTACCAGCGCGCGATAGAACTTCAGCCCGATTATGCCTGGGCCATCAACGGCATGGGCATCGTTCTGGAACAACTGGGACGCTATGAAGAAGCGCTGGAAGCCTACCGGCGTTCGGCCTCGCTTGGCGAGCCGGACGTCTGGCATCTGTACAATCAGGGCAATGTGCTCGTCCTACTTGGGCGTTGCGAGGAAGCCATTCCGCTGCTCAGAGGAGCCATCGAGTTAAATCCGGGACACACCCGAAGCTGGGCGCGGCTGGGTAACGCCCTGCGGCAACTGGGCCGTATGCGCGAGGCGCTTGAAGCATACGAGCAGGCAACCGCCAGCGATCCGTCGTTTGCCTGGGCATGGAACGAACTCGGCATCACGCTGGAAGCGATGGGACGCAAACGGGAAGCGCTGGAAGCCTACCGGAATGCCAGCGTTTCCACACCTGACGAACCGCTGTATCTCTACCAGCAGGCCGACCTTCTGATCCAATTCGGGAATTACGACGAGGCACTGGAGATTCTGGAACAAGCGCTCGAAATCGACGGCAGCAACGCCAACACGTGGGCCAAGCACGGGCAGGCGCTGCGCCGCGTAAACCGGCTGGAAGAATCGCTGCGAAGTTTTACACGAGCGGTCGAACTCGATCCGACATATGCCTGGGCCTGGAACGGGCGCGGTCTGACGTTGAGCGCCATGGGCGCGCGAGCCAAGGCCATTGAATGCTTCCGGCGCGCGACGGAACTCGATCCCAACGACGTCTGGTACTGGTACAACCTCGGCGATGAATACGTCGCCATGAACCGGTTTCAGGATGCCATTCCCGCGCTGCAACGGGCTACCGTGCTGAACAGCCAGCACGCGGCAAGCTGGGCCAAACTGGGGCAGGCACTGCGTCGCCTTGGGCATTTCGCGCAAGCGCTGGACGCCTATGACCGGGCGTTGTCGCTGAACCCGCGCTATGCATGGGCCTGGAACGGGCGCGCGCAGGCGCTGGCAGGGCTGGAACGTCGTGAGGAAGCGCTTGCCAGTTACGAACGGGCAATCGACGAAGATCCGAGCGTCATCTGGTACTATACAAACCTCGTCGATCTGCTGCTTGAGCTTCAGAAACGGCGCGAGGCGCTGGCAGTCATTGACCGGGCAGTTCAACAACTGCCGTTTAATGCCACCGGATGGGCGCATCGTGGCAAAGTGCTGCGTCGCCTGCGCCGGTATGAGGAAGCCATCGACAGTTATCAGAAGGCGCTGGAACTGGACGAAACCTATGCCTGGGCCTGGAACGGGCTGGGGCTGGCGCAACTGGCGCTTAAGCAGTGGCAGGAAGCGCGTGCAAGTTTCGAACAGGCCGTGCGCTATAACCCGTCAGATACCTGGTTCTGGCATAATTTTGGCGAGGCGCTGATGCTGCTCGGCATGAACCGGGAAGCGGCCGAAGCGTTCGAGCGCGCGCTCGCCCTTACGCCCCGGCATGAACCATCGCTGAAAAAGTTGCGAATCGTACGCAAGCGGTTGAAGGACAACATTTGATGCTGATGGGTAAGGAAATTTCGATCACGTTTATGAGCGGCCCGTGGGATGGAAAGACGCTGCGCTTTGAGCAGCCAGAGGCAGGGGAAGAACTGATCCTGACCATCGGGCGGCGTGAAGGCTGTGACGTTCAACTCACCTATGATAATCAGGTGTCGCGGGTACATGCGCGGCTGGGATGCACCTCCAATCAGGTGACTGCCAGCGAGTCGGTCCCAAACCCTTTCGTCCTATCGTTCTGGTTGCAGGACAGCGGTAGCCGGAATGGTACGTTTGTGGAGCGCGAAAAAGAGCCGATACGCGGGCGAGTCAGCCTCCGTCCGGGAACGCTATTCCGCATTGGCAAGACGTGGCTGCGGCTTGACGTTCCCCTGTCGCTGTGAACATGACAGTCACCAAACATACCGCTCAACTGCGCTCGTTCGATGATCTCCGGCTGTTCGTATCTCGATGGACGCCAGACGGTCCGCCGCAAGCGCTGCTGATCATCATTCACGGCTACGGCGAACATAGCCGCCGTTACACGCACGTCGCGCGTTACTTCGCTGAGCGAGGCTTTGCCGTGGCAGCGCTGGATTATCGCGGGCACGGACTAAGCGAAGGCCCGCGCGCAACGGTGATACGCTTTCATCACGTCATCTCAGACATCGAGGTCTGTTACAACTGGGCGCGGCAATTCTGGCCCGACCTGCCGGTCTATCTGATCGGCCATAGTCTGGGCGCGCTGGCAACCCTGTTGTTCCTGTTGTCGGCAGACCGGGAGGTCGCCGGAGTGGTCCTTTCCGGCGCGCCGCTGGCGGCCGCGTGTACGCCATGGCCGCTGGTACAACTGGCGCGGGTGCTGAACCGGGTTACGCCGGGCTGGCGGATCGTACCGATCAACCCGTTTGGCATCACACGCAATCGGGAAGTCATCAGGGCATCGCTGGCCGATCCGCTGATGACAATCGCCCCTATCAGCGCGCATCTGGCCCACGAGATCATCGGCGAATCACGTTTTGTCCTGAACCAGCTAAGCAGTCTGGAGACGCCGATCCTTTACCTGCATGGCGCGAAAGACGGCGTTGTGTCTGCCACCGGCAGTCAAAAAGCCTACGAGCGAACGGGCGGGCACGACAAAACGCTCATCATCTACCCTGAGCTTGCCCACGAACTGTTCAACGAGCCGGAACGCGAGCAGGTGTTGGCCGATGTGTTCGCGTGGCTGCAAGCGCGCGTTGGCGGCTGATGCCAACTAGCACCACCCCCCTTTGACACGGTGAGGCATCGTCCCTTATTCTGTGCAGGTGCAGCCTGACGACATAATCGAATATCCACGAATGAGGTGCATGTTTGAATAAATGGCTCGGATTCTGGATGCTGTCATTGATCTGGGGATCGTCATTTCTCCTGATTCGCATCAGCGTGGAGGAAATGGATGAGCTTCAGATCGTCTTTATGCGCAGCCTGATCGCTGCCATCGGCCTGAATGCCATCCTGTTCCTGCGCGGCAAGCGCTGGCCGACTGACTGGCGCACGCTCCGATCGCTGATACTGCTCGGCGTGATGAATCCCGCTATTCCGTTCATCCTGATTACGTGGGGCGAAAAATCGGTCGAAAGCGGTCTGGCCAGCGTATTGCAGTCAACGGCGGCGCTCTTCGGGCTAATTTTCGCCCATTTCGCGTTTGCCGACGAACGCATGAACATGCAAAAAGCGCTCGGCCTTGGCCTTGGCTTCATCGGCGTGCTCGTGCTTTCAAGTCGCAGTTGGGCCGCGGGCGCGGTCCTGACAGGCGATCTGCTCGGCCAGCTTGCGATTGTCGTCGCGTCCCTGTTCTATGCCCTGTCGACCACCTACAGCAAGCTCTCGATCCATGACCTGGAGCCGATCATGATTTCAGCCGGGGCGATGACAACTGCCGCAATTATTACCGGGATTCTGATGCTGGTCGCGCCCCTTGCCGGGGGCAGTGCGCCCGTTCCGTTGACTGATGTCAGCACAAACGTGTTACTGTCGGTGCTCATGCTCGGCTTTATGAACACGTTTATCGCCTATCTCATCTTCTATAGTCTTGTGCGTTCGTTGGGGGCAGGCCGCACGCAGATGGTGACCTACGTTGTGCCTGTCGTCGGGTTGTTTTTGGGCGCGGTTTTCCTAAACGAAGTGATTGACGCACGTCTGATAGCCGGCGCGAGTCTTATCTTCGCGGGCATTGCTCTGGTCAACCTGCAATTGGGGCGTATACGGTTCCTGCGCCGCGTTCAGCCAGCCCCCTGAAGCAGGGCTGGCTACAACAGGAAACAAAAAAGCGACCGGGAGGTCGCTCGTTCGTTGTTGCAGCTTGTTGGTTGGGCTTTGGAATACGATAACGCAGGCAAGGGTTGGCAGCGGCGTACTCTCCCACGCGGTCGCCCGCGCAGTACCATCCGCGCTCGTGAGCTTAACTGCCGGGTTCGGGATGGGACCGGGTGGACCCTCACGGCTCTAGCCACCAACGCCCGCCCGCGTCTCGCTTCCGCTCGCTGTTACGCTTTCCTCACCACAGACATCCCCGCTCGCAAGCCCTGGTTCTCACGCACGTCCTCGACCAGACGACCCTTCTCCCCGCAGCACACTCACAAAACGCCCTCGACCTTTAGTACCGGTCGGCTCCAGACATTACTGCCCTTCCACCTCCGGCCTATCCAACTGGTCGTCTCCCAGCGGTCTTACCCGGTCTCCCGGTGAGGAGTCTCATCTTGAGGTCGGTTTCCCACTTAGATGCTTTCAGCGGTTATCCGTTCCGGAGATCGCTACCCGGCACTGCGCCTGGCGGCACAACCGGCACACGAGCGCTCCGTCCACCCCGGTCCTCTCGTACTAGGGGCAGCGCCTCGCAAACTCCTGACGCCCACAGCGGATAGAGACCGACCTGTCTCACGACGGTCTGAACCCAGCTCACGTACCGCTTTAATGGGCGAACAGCCCAACCCTTGGGACCTGATCCAGCCCCAGGATGCGATGAGCCGACATCGAGGTGCCGAGCCTTGTCGTCGATGTGAACTCTTGGACAAGACCAGCCTGTTATCCCCGGGGTAGCTTTTATCCGGTAAGCTACGGCCCTTCCACTCGGCGCCGTAGGATCACTAAGTCCGGGTTTCCCCTCTGCTCGGCGCGTCGGCCTTGCAGTCAAGCCGGCTTCTGCCTTTGCACTCTCTGGCTGGTTTCCATTCAGCCTGAGCCGACCTTTGAACGCCTCCGTTACCTTTTAGGAGGCGACCGCCCCAGTCAAACTGCCCATCTGCCACGGTCCCCGCGCCGGCTG
The DNA here is from genome assembly GCA_003242205.1 of Chloroflexota bacterium. GTDB lineage: Bacteria > Chloroflexota > Anaerolineae > Aggregatilineales > Phototrophicaceae > ZC4RG36. Next base: position 39,536 of record QGUR01000003.1, read on the forward strand.
TCGACGTCGGGTTAGGGCCAAGCCACTCCCAGGCTGGTATTTCACCGCCGGCTCCACCCAGGCTGGCGCCCAGGCTTCTTTGCCTCCCAGCTATCCTACACAAGCAGTGGCCTAACGCAATGGCAAACTGCAGTAAAGCTCCACGGGGTCTTTTTGTCCAGCTGCGGGTAACGCGCATCTTCACGCGTACTTCAATTTCGCCGGGTCGCGCGCTGAGACAGCGCTCCACTCGTTACGCCTTTCGTGCGGGTCGGAACTTACCCGACAAGGAATTTCGCTACCTTAGGACCGTTATAGTTACGGCCGCCGTTCACCGGGGCTTCAATTCGGAGCTTGTCACCCCTCCTCTTAACCTTCCGGCACTGGGCAGGCGTCAGCCCCTATACGTCCGCTTTCGCGTTGGCAGAGACCTGTGTTTTTGGTAAACAGTCGGTAGAGCCACTTCTCTGCGGCCTGGTCTCCCAGGCGCCCCTTCTCCCGAAGTTACGGGGCCATTTTGCCGAGTTCCTTAGCGCGCGTTCTCCCGTTCGCCTTAGTATTCTCTACTCGTCGACCTGTGTCGGTTTGTGGTACGGGCGACGGAGTTTCTCCAGCCATGGCGCTTTTCTCGGCCCCGGGTACAGTCACTTCTGGCCTTGCGGCCCGGCATCACAGGCTTTCCCTGCTTGCCACCTCAATCCACTCAGAGGCTGACCTTTCCCAACGCGCACGCCATCGCCTCCACTCCATCGGTACCGGAATATTCACCGGTTGTCCATCGCCTACGCTTTCCAGCCTCGGCTTAGGCCCGACTAACCCGACGCGGACTGACCTTCCGTCGGAAACCTTCGACTTTCGGCGAACATGGTTCTCACATGTTTCTCGCTACTCATGCCAGCATTCTCACTCCTGCCCGCTCCAACATCCCTTGCCAGGACGCCTTCTCCGCTGGCAGGACGCTCCCCTACCATGCCGCTCCTTCCGGAGCGTATCCCCGGCTTCGGTGCCATGCTTCAGCCCCGTTCCATTTTCCGCGCAGTCGCGTTCGACCAGTGAGCTGTTACGCACTCTTTCAAGGATGGCTGCTTCTAAGCCAACCTCCTGGCTGTCTCGACACGACCACAGCGTTTCCCACTTAGCATGGACTTCAGGACCTTAGCCGCGGGTCTGGGCTGTTTCCCTCTCGACCACGAAACTCATCTCCCGTGGTCCAACTGCCGCCCTTCCCTGCCGGCATTCGTAGTTTGATTGGGTTCGGTAAGCTTGACGCCCCCTAGCCCAGTCAGTGCTCTACCTCCGGCAGTCATCAGGCAACGCTCGCCCTAAAGCGATTTCGGGGAGAACAAGCTATCTCCAGGTTCGTTTGGCATTTCACCCCTACCCACAGGTCATCCCCCAGTTTTGCAACACTGGTGGGTTCGGGCCTCCCGTCCGTGTTACCGGACTTTCACCCTGCCCATGGGTAGCTCACCTGGTTTCGTGTCTCATGACCGCAACTAGTCGCCCTCTTCAGACTCGCTTTCGCTCCGCCTCCGGGTGTCCCTCCCTTAAGCTGGCTACGGCCATGAACTCGCTGGCTCATGCTCCAAAAGGCACGCCATCACCTCTCTCGAGGCTCTGACCGGTTGTAGGCGCACGGTTTCAGGTTCTCTTTCACTCCCCTCGCCGGGGTTCTTTTCACCGTTCCGTCACCGTACTTGTGCGCTATCGGTTATCAGGTGTATTTAGCCTTGGGCCGTGGACGGCCCTGCTTCCCGCCGGGTTAGCGTGCCCTGCGGTACTCAGGCTCTTCGCTCCAGCACCCCTCCGTTACGAGTACGGGGCTCTCACCCTCTCTGGCCGGCCTTCCCAGACCGTTCCCCTTCCGTCCGGGCGCTGTTTCTCGCGACGCCTCCTACCCCGCCGCCCGTAAGCGACGGTTTGGGCTCCTCCGCTTTCGCTCGCCACTACTCGCGGAATCCTTTCTTTTCCTCGGGGTACTAAGATGTTTCAGTTCCCCCGGTTCCCTCTTCCCTTCCGGGAAGTGACGGGGCATGACCCCCGCCGGGTTTCCCCATTCGGACATCTCCGGCTCTTGCGCCTGCACACGGCTCACCGGAGCTTTTCGCAGTGTACCACGTCCTTCATCGGCACCTGACACCCAGGCATCCCCCGTGCGCCCTTATCGCGTTTTGCCCATGTGCTGCGAAGACAACGATCGTCTCGTCGTTCCCGCGCGTGTCCCCTCGCTTGCTTTCTCGCGTTTCTGTCTGTGGTTGGTAAGCTGCGCACCGC